>NZ_JBHSMS010000014.1:0-16763 GCF_042656795.1 Massilia jejuensis
CAGAGCGCGAGCAGCTGGGTCCAGGTGACGGCAAGCGCGCCCATGCCGACGATCGGCAGCAGGAAGAAGGCCGCGTACAGGGTCCAGACCGAACCGCCGATTTGCGTGGTGGCCAGGTAGCCGAGCGCCATCGTCAGCAGCGACACCACCGTGACGCGCTTGATCCCGTAGCGCAGGTTGAGCCAGCCGACCAGCTGCAGGCCGATCACGGCGCCGCCGAACAGGAAGCTGATCGCGGCCTGCAAGGCGGGCCGGTCCCAGCCGAACTGGGTCTGCAGCGGAATCACCAGTACCCCGAAGCCATACAGCAGCGCCGCATTAATGCTGATCATGACGCCGGCGATCGCCAGCAGCAGCACGCGCCAGGCTTGCCTGAATTCGGCGAAGTCGATCGCCGCGCCGTTTGTTGTTCCGACCATGCTTGTCTCCTCAAAGGCCGTTGGAAGCGGCGCCCCTGGCTCTGCCGGCAGGTGGCGCCGTCGAATACCGCAGTCGTGCAGGTTTACAGTTTGACGATCCGCGAGCGCAGGATCCCGATGCCCTCGACTTCGAGTTCGATGACGTCGTCCGGCTTCAGGTAGCGCGACTGCTCCAGCCCGCAGCCGTTGCCGACCGTGCCGGAACCGAGCACTTCGCCCGGATACAGGGTTTCGGAGCGCGAGATATGCGCGATCAGGTCGTCGAACTGCCAGCGCATGTCGCGCGTGCTGCCCCTGCCCCACTCCTCGCCGTTGACGCGGGCGATCATCGCCAGGTCGTAGGGGTCGGGCAGTTCGTCCGCCGTCACCAGGCAGGGACCCATTACATTGCCGGTGTCGAAGTCCTTGCTCTTGGCGGGTCCGAGCATGCCGGCCATCTCGAGCGCCTGGGTGTCGCGCGCGCTCATGTCGTTGAAGATGGTATAGCCGACAATATGCTCGCGCGCCTTCTCGCGCGGGACGTCCTTCGCCTTGCGCCCGATATAGCAGGCGAATTCGAGCTCGAAGTCCATCGCGCGGCTGTAGGCGGGCCAGATCACGTCCTCGTCGGGACCGATGACGGCGAAGCGGTTGCACTTGTAGTAGATCGGCTGGCGGTTGAAGGTGGCCAGCACGCGCTCGTCGGCGCGGGTGTTCATCTGCGCCAGCGCTTCCTCGGGGTTCGGCAGGTGGGCTACGCGTGCGCGGCGGGCGGCGGCGAAGCTCTGCTTCAGGTGCAGCTCGAAGCAGGAGCAGTCGCGCATTTGCGGCGGTGGCTGGATCGGTGCGCACAACTTGACGGTGGCGCGTTCGATGACCGACGCCGACGGGGCGCGCGCCACCATGCGGCGCGCTTCCTCCAGGGCTTCGTCCCCGGCCTCGACCAGCGCCAGGATGCTGGTGAAAGCCGGCCAGCGACCGAGGCCGGCGTCCTGCGCGGCGCTGGCCAGGTCGACGATGGCGCTGTCGGCCTCGATCAGGGCGCCCGGGCGCATCGCGCCGCGTTCGTCACGGTAGGTTACGAGTCTCATGCTTCATGTCTCCGTTGCGGGGCGCATCCCTTCGTTACGGTTGCACCCTCTTCTGGATGGATCGGGCGCCCGTTTGTCGGGCGCGCGGTGGCGACTACACCCGGCCGTTCACTGGAATGCAGGCGCCAGTCAGTGCCGCGGCCTCGTCGGACAGCAGGAATGCGATCACCGCGGCCAGCTGGGATGGGGCGACCCAGCGGCTGGCGTCGGCATCCGGCATGTCGCCGCGGTTGGCCGGGGTATCGATGATGCTCGGCAGGACCGCGTTGACGGTAATGCCGCGGTCCTTCAGTTCTTCGGCCAAGGCTTCGGTCAGGCGCGCCACGCCCGCCTTCGACGCGGCATAGGCGCCCATGCCCAGGCCGGCCTTGCCGGCGGCGGCGGCGCCGACGTTGACGATGCGCCCTGCGCCGCGCGCCAGCAGGTGCGGCAGCGCCGCGCGGCAGCTGGCCACCGCGGTGCGGACATTGGTGTCGTACATGCGGTCCCAGGAGGCCAGGGCGCCGCCTTCGAGCGTTTCCCAGATAAAACCGCCGGCGACGTTGACGACGCCGTCCACGCCACCCAGCAGTTCGCGGACCTGGGTGTAGGCCGCCTGGCAGGCCGTTTCGTCACCGAGCTCGACGCCGCCGAGCGCCAGCGCCACCTGCGGCAAGCCGGACGATGGTGCGGCGGCGCGGTCGAGCAGCACGACGCGCGCGCCCTCCTCACCCAGGCGTTCTGCCACGGCGCGTCCGAGGATGCCAAAGCCGCCGGTGACGACGATAATGCGGGAATCGAGTCTTGCGGTCATGGCGGGTTTTCCTGTGTAAAGCGGTTAAAACCGGAACAACATGGGAAAACTTTAAACATATTTTCAATTTCTGTCTACATAGTTGTAAAATCTTCGCACCGACAGACCATGGCAAGCCACCTCGAAAGGCCCGGCATGACACGAAAACTTCCCGCCCTGACCCCGGACAACCGTGCCTTCTGGCAGGGTGGCGCCGACGGCGAACTGCGCATGCACCACTGCGCCGCCTGCACCCAATTCTTTCATCCGCCGGCGCCGCTCTGCCCGCGCTGCCTCAGCGAGGACGTCGCGCCGAAAGCGGTGTCCGGCGCCGGCAAGGTCGTCACCTATACGGTCAACCACCAGCCCTGGCGCGCCGACCTGAAGGACCCCTACGTGGTCGCGATCGTCGAACTGGCCGAGCAGCCCGGCCTGCGCTTCGTCACGAATATCGTCGGCATGGCGCCGGACGCAGTGCATATCGACATGCCGATACGGGTACGCTTCGAACAGGTCGAGGACGTCTGGCTCCCCCTCTTTGAAAAGGCTGCATGATGTTCGATCGACTCTACGAAAAAGACGTGGCCATCAGCGGTATCGGCCAATCGGAAGTGGGCCGGCCGTCGAACAAATCGGCCATGCGCCTGACGCTCGATGCCTGCCTGGAAGCCATCGCGGACGCCGGCCTCACGCGCGACGACATCGACGGCGTGTCGTGCTGGCCGGGCGACAACAACAATGGCGACGCCTTTTCGCCGGTCGGCCCGAATGCCTTGATCGGCACCCTTGGCCTGAAGGTCAACTGGTATGGCGGCGGCTACGAAGGGCCCGGTCCGCTCGCCGGGGTGATCAATGGCGCAATGGCGATCGCCGCCGGCCTGTGCCGCCACGTACTGGTATTCCGGACGATTACCGAGGCGACGCGGCGCCAGACCGACAAGGGCGCCAGCGCGCTGACCAACAAGACGGTCGGGCGCGACAACAGTGCCGCCTGGCAGTGGTACACGCCCTTCAACGTCCTCTCCGGCGTCAACCTGATGGCGATGTACGCCCAGCGCCACTTCCACGACTACGGCACCACCCCCGAGCAGCTGGCGCAAATCGCCCTCACCTGCCGCGCGAATGCCGCGCTCAATCCAAAGGCGATCTATCGCACGCCTTTGAGCATGGACGACTACATGGCCTCGCGCATGATCTCGACGCCGCTGCGCATGCTCGACTGCGACGTCCACTGCGACGCCTCGACCGCCATCATCCTCTCGCGCGTCGACGCCGCCAAGGATGGGCCGAACCCGCCGGTCCGGATCGACGCCATCGGCGCGGCGCTGCACCAGCCCTGGTCCTGGGACCAGCTCGACCTTACCGCCATGGCCACGCGCGACTGCGGCGACATGATGTGGGCGCGCACCGATATCAAGCCTGCGGAAGTGGGCAATGCCCAGCTGTACGACGGCTTTTCGATCCTGACGATGATGTGGCTGGAAGGCTTGCGCCTGTGCCCGCGCGGCGAGAGCGGCCCCTTCGTCGAGGGCGGGCGGCGCATTTCGCTGGCGGGGGAACTGCCGGTCAATACCAACGGCGGCCAGCTCTCCGGCGGGCGTACGCACGGCCTGGGCTATGTCCATGAGGCCTGCAGCCAGCTCTGGGGCCGTGCCGGAGCGCGCCAGGTCGCGCCGCACCAGGTTGCGGTGGTGGCCTCCGGCGGCGGTCCGCTGGGAGGGAGTCTGCTGCTGGTACGCGACTAAATCCGCATTGCCGTAGCATTTCGAACAGTTGCCCTTGCCCGCGATCGATTCTGATATTAGAATGGTATTTTAAATATCGACTCGGTCGCGCTTCGTCGCTCCCGTCGTCCACTGGAGCGCCGCATGGCCACCAATACACACAGCGAAGAGCGCGCGGAGCTGGCCACCGGCGTGATCGTCAAGCCGGTCGTGAATGCGATCCGCATCCTGCGCTTCCTGACCGCTTCGGGCTCGCCCGAGCGCGCCGCCGACATCGCGCGCGAGCTTGCGCTCAATCCGAGCACCTGCTTCAATACCCTGCGTACGCTCGTCGCTGAGGAAATGCTCGACTTCGATCCGCTCTCGAAGACCTATTCCACGGGCCTCGGCCTGGCCAAGCTGGTCGAGCACCTGGTGACGCAGGGCCAGCGGCTCGAGGTGGTGCGTCCGCTGATGCAGGAATTCGCGGCCGCCCACCACGTCACCGTGACGCTGTGGCGGCGCATGGGCAACGAGCGGATCGTGCTGGTCAGTTCGGAAACCAGCCCGGGCGACCTGCGCATCGACATGGCGATCGGACAACGCCTGCCGATGCTGATGGGCGCGAGCGGACGGCTGTTCGCCGCCCACCTCGAACTCGACGAGGCGCGCCTGCGCGCGGCCTTCGACAAGATACGCTGGCCGCGTCCCTTGCGCTTCGAGGAATACCGCCAGCAGGTGGCCGATGCGCGGATCAAGGGCTGGGCTGTCGACGACGGCTATTTTTCGCCCGGCATCCTGGCGGTGGCCGCCCCTGTCGCCGACCGCAGCGGGGCAATCGCCTATGCCGTGTCGGCCGTGACTTTCCGGGGACAGCACGGCAGCGACGAGATCGACAAGCTCGGCGCTGCCCTGCGCAAGGTTGCCGGCAAGATCGGAAACATCCTGTTTTAAACGACAAACCTCACAAAACGTGACAGATTTTTGATTTGTGTGCATAATCGTCTCACAGACCCCCGCGGTCGGATAATTATTAAAGAGACGAATCATGAGCGACCAACTTCTTCACCGCGTCATCATCGAACGCAGCAAGTGCTGCGGTTATGGCCTCTGCGCCGCCATCTGCCCTGAAGTCTACAAGCTCGACGCCGGCGGCATTGTCTACGTCGACAGCGACGTGGTGCCGGAAGCGCTGCTGGAATCGGCGCGCGAAGGGGCCGCCGCCTGCCCCGCCGAAGCCATCGCGGTCCAGGCTCCGGCCTGAACTTCCCTTCCTGGCGGTCCGCGCCAGGTGTGCAGTCCCCAGGTAGCCGCCAGCAGGCGGCGCCAGGCGAGCGCGCGCACGGCCGGATCCCTCACCTGCGGGGATAGCACATGAACAGATTAGCCGGAAAAGTCGCCCTGATCACCGGTACCGGTGGCGGCCAGGGCCGTGTCGCGGCCTTGTACTTCGCACGCGAAGGCGCCACCGTCGTCGGCTGCGACGTCGATCGCGCCGCCCATGAAGAAACCGCGCGCCTGATGGCGGCCGAGGGCTACACGCTGCACGGCTCGGCGCCCGTCGACCTCGGCGACCATGAACAGGCCAGGCGCTGGGTCGATTCGGCGGCGGAGGAACTCGGCCGCATCGACATCCTGTACAACAACGCCTCGGCGGCGAAATTCGGCGGTGTGGGCGAGATGTCGGTCGAGGACTGGCATTACACGATTCGTAACGAACTCGACCTCGTCTTCTTCGCCACCAAATACGCCTGGCGCCACCTGTCGGTACGCGGCGGCGTGGTCATCAATATCGCCTCGACGGCGGCCTGGGGCGGCTCGAAGGCGGCCGGCATCAGCGCGCACAGCGCGGCCAAGGGCGCGGTCGTCTCGTTCACCCGGCAGGTGGCGGTCGAGGGCGCCCCGCTGGGCATCCGCGCGGTCAGCATCAGCCCTGGCTTCGTCAAAACGCCGGGCACCGCCGCCTTCGTAGAGAATCCCGTGACGCGCCGCATCATCCTCGACGGTGTGCTGCAGGACCGCCCGGGCGAACCGGAAGAAGTCGTGTCGCTTGCACTGTACGTCGCATCCGACGAAGCGCGCTTCATGACCGGTTCCGACCTGGTGGTCGACGGCGGCCTGCTCGCGATCTAAGTAACGCTCAAACAGGAGAATCAATGGACATCATCGGCATCGGCTATCTCGGCTTCGAAACCGCCAACCTGGACGCATGGCGCGACTACGGCCCGCAAGTGATGGGCTTCCAGGTCGCCCCGTCGCCGGAAAGCGATTCGGATTCGCTGTACTTCAAAATGGACGACCGGCGCCACCGGCTCGCCTTCCACCCGGGGAAGATCGACCGGATCGCCTACATCGGCTGGGAAGCGAAAGGCAAGCTGGAGTTCCAGGCAGCCGTCGCGCGCTTCCGCGAGCACGGTGTCGAAGTCAGCGTCGCGGACCAAGACCTGTGCGAGCGCCGCGGCGTCAAGGAGCTGGTGCGTTTTCGCGACCCGGTGGGCTACCAGCACGAGCTGTTCTATGCCCAGAAATGGATGCCGCGCTCCTTCCAGCCCGGCCGTCCCCACGGCGGCTTTACCTGCGGCGAGCGCGGCGTCGGCCACGTGGTCCTGATCACACCCGAGTACACGCCCGAGCTGGAGCATTTCCTCACCAATATCATGGGCATGCGCTACTACGGCGCAGGCGCCGGCAAGGGAAAAACCGGTTTCTTCCGCTCCAAGCTGAATACGCACACCAGCCACGACATCGCCTACGGTTTCGGGCCCGGTAAGGCGGGCGTCCAGCACATCGGCATCACCGTCAATTCGGTGCGCGACGTCGGCGAGACCTATGACCTGGTACGCAAAAAAGGGCTGCAGATGATGATGACCCTGGGCCAGCACACGCAGGACCCGCACATGTCCTTCTATCACTTCACGCCATCGGGCTTCGCGATCGAATGCATCGTCGAGCTCGAGCCCTGGCACGACGACGGCTATGAACTCAATCCGGAGAAGCTGTCGACCTGGGGACACGAGCTGGTCGGCCCGATCCTGGGCTCGAGCGTGCGCTCGCCCGAGGAAGTGTTCGATCGCTGAATGCGTCCGGGCGAAACCGCAGCGCCTGTTGCGACATCGCCCGGACGCAAAACCCATTACACTTGAGGCAAATTTTTGCCATAGGTGTTGAATGCAAGGCCAATCGAATGAGCACTCAGTCCAGTTGAGCGACGCGCAAACTATTCTGGACAGTATTACCGACGCGTTTTTCAGTCTTAATACGGACTGGCAGTTTTCTTATGTCAATCGCCAGACTGTAAAGACGCTGGAGTGCGAACCGGCCGACTTGCTGGGTAAAAGCATCTGGGATGTCTATCCAGGCACCGTGGGCAGCGACTTCGAACGAATGTACCGGAAAGCCGCGCAGGAGCAACTCGCCCTTTCGTTCCACTCCTACTATCCGGACCACAAGCGATGGTACGACGTGAACGTCTATCCCGCACCCGCGGGCTTGTCGGTCTATTTCCGCGATATCACAGCCCGCATGCAGGAGGAAGAACGTCGCAACGCGCTGTTCACCCTGACCGAGGTCTTCCGCGACCTGAACACCTCGGAAGACATCAAGTACAAGGCTTCGGAAATTCTGGGAAAGACACTGGGTGTCAGCCGGGTAGGCTATGGAACCATCGACCCGGTCGCCGAGACGCTGCATGTAGTCCGGGACTGGAATGCGCCCGGTGTCGAGACACTCGCTGGGACGTTGAAGTTGCGCGACTATGGCTCATTTATCGATGACTTGAAGACCGGGACACTCATCGCCATTGATGATGTAGGAGAGGACAGTCGCACTGCAGCTTCGGCACCCGCCTCGAGAGAACGCAGCGCCGCAGCCTTCGTGAATGTGCCCGTCATCGAGAAGAACCAACTGGTTGCACTTATTTTTGTCAACCATGCACAGGTCAAGCACTGGTCGGATGACGAGCTGGCATTTATCAAGGACGTCGCCGAGCGAACGCGTATCGCCAGCGAACGAGCCCGCAACGCAGCGGAACTGGACAAGGTCGTTGCCGAATCCGAGCGCCGTCGTCGGCTCCACGAAACTTTCTTGGAAAACACGCCAGACCTGGCCTATGTGTTCGGACTGGACCATCGCTTTGCATACGCCAACAAGATATTGCTGACGATGTGGGGCCGCACCTGGGATGAGGCAATCGGACTGACCTGCCTGGAGCTGGGTTACGAACCGTGGCACGCGGAAATGCATGACCGCGAAATCGATCAGGTCATAGCAACCAGGCAACCCATTCGTGGCGAAGTGCCGTTTAACGGTACCAACGGCCGGCGTATCTATGAGTATATTTTCACGCCCGTACTCGGCATGGACGGCCAGGTCGAAGCCATCGCCGGGACGACGCGCGATGTGACGGAACGCAACCAGGCCGAAGAAGTATTGCGCGATGCGAACCTGCGCAAGGATGAGTTCCTGGCAATGCTTGCCCATGAGCTTAGAAATCCGCTGGCGCCCATCGCTGCAGCCGCCCAAGTACTGCAAACGCCTGCCCTCGATGCAAAGCTGGCAAAACGGACCTCGCAGATCATCAGCCGCCAGGTGAAGCACATGACAGCGCTCGTCAACGACTTGCTCGACGTGTCGAGGGTGACGCGGGGGCTGGTTACGATCACCAAGGAGCCGCTCGACCTGAAGTCGGTTGTATATGGCGCGGTCGAGCAGGTGCGGCCATTTATCGAAACCCAGCGCCACCACTTGCTGTTCGACCTGGCGGCAGAGAAAGCGTATGTGCTGGGCGATCGGGAGCGCCTGGTGCAAATCATCGCCAATCTGCTGAATAACGCCGCAAAATATACATCGCCAGGCGGCGAGATTGGGTTGATGCTGGAGGTGAACACGGACGCACTGGTGCTGTCGATCGAAGACAACGGTATCGGTATGCCGGCGGAGCTGCAACCGCATGTCTTCGAGCTGTTCACCCAGGCGGAAAGAACAGCGGACCGCACCCAGGGAGGACTGGGAATCGGCTTGGCACTGGTCAAGAACCTGGCCGAGCTTCACGGTGGAACAATCAGCTGTTTCAGCGAGGGCAAGGACCGGGGGAGCCGGTTCACCTTGCGCCTTCCACGCCATCATGTCGAGAATGGTGCCGCCGCGGAGGGGCCCGGCGACACCCGTCAACCTGCGCCATCAAAACAGCCCTTGCGTACCCTGGTAGTCGACGACAACGAAGACGCGGCACAGATGCTGGCCTTGTATCTCGAAAGCCTGGGTCATCAAGTGTCGATCGAACATTCGTCGCGCGCAGCAATCGATCGCGCCAGGCTGGAAAGACCCGATGTCTACATACTCGACATCGGCTTGCCCGACATGGACGGTAATGAACTCGCCCGTTGCCTGAGACAAGAAGAAACGGGCCACGCCTTGCTGGTTGCGGTAACGGGATACGGCCAGGAGCACGACAGGCTCAAAACGACTGCGGCGGGATTCGACCAGCATCTCGTGAAGCCGGTCGACCTTGCAAAATTAGCAGCTTTGCTGGAACAGCATCGATCATGAGGCCCTATTGGCCGAGCTGCGCGGTCAGCTCGGGAAGCACCTCGAACAGGTCGCCCACCAGGCCGTAGTCAGCCACCGAGAAGATCGGCGCTTCCGGATCCTTGTTGATCGCAACGATCGTCTTCGAATCCTTCATGCCGGCCAGGTGCTGGATCGCGCCCGAGATGCCGACGGCGATGTACAGCGACGGCGCGACGATCTTGCCGGTCTGGCCCACCTGCCAGTCGTTCGGCACGTAGCCGGCGTCGACTGCCGCGCGCGAAGCGCCCATGGCCGCGCCCAGCTTGTCGGCCAGCGGCTCGAGCAGCTTGAAGTTGTCGCCCGAGCCCATGCCGCGCCCGCCCGAGACGATGATCTTCGCAGCCGTCAGTTCGGGACGGTCCGATTTCGCCAGCTCGCGGCCAACAAAAGCCGACTTGCCGAAGTCGGCAGCGGCGGCGATCGATTCGACGGCGGCCGAACCGCCGGTGCCAGGCACCGCGTCGAAGCCGGTGCCGCGCACGGTGATGACTTTCACGCTGTCGTTCGACTGCACGGTGGCGATCGCGTTGCCGGCGTAGATCGGACGCTCGAAGGTGTCGGGCGAATCGACCTTGGTGATTTCCGAGATTTGCGCCACGTCCAGCTTGGCGGCCACGCGCGGCAGGATGTTCTTGCCGTAGGCGGTGGCCGGGGCCAGGATGTGCGAGTACGAACCCGCGACAGCCAGGATCTGCTCGGCCACGTTTTCGGCCAGGCCGTCGGCGAAGTACGGTGCGTCGGCGACCAGCACTTTCGAGACGCCGGCGATTTGCGCGGCGGCTTCGGCGGCGGCGCCGCAGTTGGAACCGGCGACCAGCACGTGCACGTCGCCGCCACACTGGGCGGCCGCGGTCACGGTGTGGTGGGTGCTGCCTTTCAGCGAGCCATTGTCGTGTTCAGCAATTACGAGTGCGACCATGATGTTTCCTTATTAGATGACTTTGGCTTCGGTGCGCAGCTTGGCGACCAGCGTGGCGACGTCCGGGACCTTGATGCCGGCCGAACGCTTGGCCGGCTCGACGACCTTCAGGGTCTTCAGGCGCGGGGTTACGTCGACGCCCAGGTCTTCCGGCTTGATCGTTTCCAGCGGCTTCTTCTTGGCCTTCATGATGTTCGGCAGCGTGACGTAGCGCGGCTCGTTCAGGCGCAGGTCGGTAGTGACGATGGCGGGCAGGGTCAGCGACACGGTTTCCAGGCCGCCGTCGACTTCGCGCGTCACGGTGACTTTGCCGTCGTCCAGCACGACTTTCGAGGCGAAGGTGGCTTGCGGCCAGCCCAGCAGGCTTGCTAACATCTGGCCAGTCTGGTTCGAGTCGTCGTCTATGGCCTGCTTGCCGAGGATGATCAGCTGCGGCTGCTCTTTGTCGGCCAGCGCCTTCATGATCTTGGCCACGCCCAGCGGCTCGGTTTCGCCATTGGTTTCGACCAGGATGCCGCGGTCGGCGCCGATCGCCATGCCGGTACGCAGGGTTTCCTGGCACTGCGGCACACCGATCGAGACGGCCACGACTTCGGTGACCTTGCCGGCTTCCTTCAAACGGGTCGCTTCTTCGAGCGCGATTTCGTCGAATGGATTCATCGACATCTTGACGTTGGCGATATCCACGCCGCTGCCATCGGACTTGACGCGGACCTTGACGTTGTAGTCGACCACGCGTTTGACGGGTACCAGGACTTTCATCTTTCTCTCCTTCAGGCTTTTCGTAATCGGTTTGCGGGCGCTTGGTAGAGTGCCATCAGCAGCGCATGGTTTTCCTGCGCCGCGTCCATGGCTTTTTCCTTCACATGGCCATAGCCACGGATTTTTTCAGGCAGGCGCGCCAGTTCGAGCGCAGTGTCCAGCCGTTCGGACGTCAGGCTGTTACAGAACAAGTCGACCAGGGCGAAATAGTCGTCGACCAGCCGGCGCTCGCGGCGCCGTTCCGCGGTCTTGCCGAAGGGGTCGATCAGGCTGCCGCGCAATCCCTTGAATCGCGCGAGCACTTTGAACGCCTGCATCATCCAGGGGCCGAAGCGCTGTTTTACGAGCTTGCCCTCAGCGTCGTGCTTGGCCAGCAGCGGTGGCGCAAGGTGGAAGTTCAGTGTGTAGTCCTTGCCGGGTTCGCCCTCGAACTGCTTGCGCAGCTCCTCTAAAAACGCGGGGGCGCTGTGCAGCCGCGCCACTTCGTATTCGTCCTTGTAGGCCATGAGCTTGGCGAGATTGCGCGCGACCGCTTCGGTGAGAACCGGTCGCTTGCTTCCGGCGATCCGGCTCTCCACGGCGCGCAGGCGCTCCACGGCAAGCCGGTAGCGGTCCGCATAGGCGGCATTCTGGTAGGCGGTCAGCAAGTCCACGCGCTGCGCAATCAATCGGTCGAGCGTGACCGGCATCGCCATCACGACGGTTTTACTTTCCGCTCCAGCCTCGCCCTTTGGCAGCAGGGCGGGATCGTGCGCGGCCAGGCGGCCCGCTTCGAACGCCGCCTGGTTCTTGTCGACCGACACGGCATTCAATTCGATTGCGCGCAGCAGCGCGGTCCGGCCCAGCGGTATCCAGCCTCGTTGCCAGGCATAGCCGAGCAGCAGCGGGTTGGCGTAGATGCTGTCGCCGAACAGACGCAGCGCAAGCGCGTTGGCGTCGATGAATTCGCAGCCGTCGCCGATGGCGGCGCGGACATCGCCCTCGGCAGCGGCGCCCGGGAATGTCCAGTCCGGGTTCGACAGGAAGGCCGCGGCCGGCACGGACGCGCTGTTGACGACTGCATGCGTGCGGCCATGGCGAACACGCGACAGCGCGTCGCTCGATGCCGCTACCATTGCATCGCAGCCGATCAGGACTGCCGCTTCACCCATCGGCACCCGGGTCGCGTGCAGCTGCTCAGGGTGGGCGGCAATCTGCACGTGGCTGAGCACCGCACCGCCCTTCTGCGCCAGGCCCGTGATGTCGAGCACCTTGACGCCCTTGCTTTCCAGGTGCGCCGCCATGCCAAGCAGCGCGCCGACAGTCACGACACCGGTGCCGCCGACACCCGGCACCACGATGCCGCACACGCCGGCAAGGGGCGCCAGCACCGGCTCGGGCACCGATTGCGGCGGCGCGCCGGCGGCGGCAGTCTTCGGACGGCGCAGCTGTGCGCCCTCGGCCGTCACGAAACTCGGGCAAAAGCCGTTCACGCAGGAGAAATCCTTGTTGCACGAGCTCTGGTTGATCTTGCGCTTGGTGCCCAGCGCCGTCTCCAGCGGCTCGACCGACAGGCAGTTCGACTTGACCGAGCAGTCGCCGCAGCCCTCGCACACGGCCGGGTTGATGAAGGCGCGCCGCGCCGGGTCCGGGTAGTCGCCGCGCTTGCGGCGGCGCCGCTTTTCGGTGGCGCAGGTCTGGTCGTAGATGAGGACCGACACGCCCGCCACTTCCCGCAGCTCCAGCTGCAAGGCGTCGAACTGGTCGCGGTGATGCACGGTCACGTTCTCCGGCAAGCCCGTGCGCGCGGCGTATTTTTCCGGCTCGTCGCTGACGACCAGTACCCGCGCGGCGCCCTCGCCCACCACCTGCTGCGCGATTTGCGGCACCGTCAGCGTGCCGTCGACGGGCTGGCCGCCGGTCATGGCCACCGCATCGTTGTAGAGGATCTTGTAGGTGACCGTCGCCCTGGCCGCAATCGCGGCGCGGATGGCGAGCAGGCCCGAATGGAAATAGGTGCCGTCGCCCAGGTTGACGAAGACATGCTTGTCTCGCGTGAAGTGCATTTGCCCGAGCCAGCTGACGCCCTCGCCGCCCATCTGCGTGACGGTCTCGGTGCGCCGGTCCATCCAGAGCGCCATGTAGTGGCAGCCGATGCCGGCCAGCGCGCGCGATCCTTCCGGCACCCTGGTCGAGGTATTGTGCGGGCAGCCCGAGCAGAACCATGGCTTGCGCTCGGCCGTCACGCGCGGGCGCGCCGCTTCGCGCTCCTTGGCGTCGATGACGGCGATCCGCGCCTCCATTGCCGTGCACAGGTCCTCCGGCAGCCCGGCCCGGCCCAGGCGCCGCGCCAGCGCACGCGCGATCAGCGCGGGCGACAGCTCGTAACGGGCAGGTAGCAGCCACTGCCCGCGCGGCTGCGCCCATTCGCCGCCGGCGCCATCGCGCTCGTCGAACTTGCCGTACACGCGCGGCCGCAGCGCATGCGGCCAGTTGTACAACTGCTCCTTGATCGCATATTCCAGCACCTGGCGCTTTTCTTCGACCACCAGGATCTCCTCCAGACCGGTAGCGAACTCCTGCACGTCCTGCGCATGCAGCGGCCATACGCAACCGACTTTCAGGATCCGGATCCCGATTTGCGCGCAGGCGTCCTCGTCGAGACCCAGGTCGGCCAGCGCCTGGCGCAGGTCGAGGTAGGCCTTGCCGGCGGCAACGATGCCGAAGCGCGCTTGCGGCGCATCCAGCACGACCTTGTTGAGTTTGTTGGCGCGGATGTAGTCGAGCGCCGCATACCACTTGTGGTCGACCAGCCGCGCTTCCTGGTCCAGGGGCGCGTCGGGCCAGCGGATCCCGAGTCCGCCTTCGAGCGCCGGCGGCTCGGGGATGACGATCTGCATGGCGCCCGTGTCGATCTCGATCGAGGCCGAGGATTCGACCACGTCGGTCACGCATTTCATCGATACCCAGAGTCCCGCATGGCGGCTCATGGCCCAGCCATGCAAGCCGTAGTCGTGGAATTCCTGCACGCTCGATGGATACAGCACCGGGATCCCGCAGGCGATCAGCAAATGCTCGGACTGGTGCGCGACGGTCGACGACTTGGCCGCGTGGTCGTCGCCGACCAGCATCAGCACCCCGCCATGGCGCGAGGTCCCGGCCGAATTCGCGTGTTTCAGGACATCGGCCGAACGGTCGACGCCCGGGCCTTTGCCGTACCACATGCCGAACACGCCGTCGCGCGTCGCGCTTTCGTACAGGTTCACCTGCTGCGTCCCCCAGACGGCGGTGGCCGCCAGGTCCTCGTTCAGGCCGGGCTGGAACACGACATCGTGGCTTTCCAGATGCTTCTTCGCCTTCCAGAGGGCCAGATCCAGGCCACCCAGGGGCGAACCGCGGTAGCCGGACACATAGCCGCCGGTGTTCAGGCCCGCGCGCAGGTCGCGCGCCTTCTGCAGCATCGGCAGGCGCGCCAGCATCTGCACGCCGCTCAAAAAGATGCGGCCCTGGTCGACGGTGTACTTGTCGTCGAGCGTGACGGCGCGCAAGGCGGCGCCCGCGTCAGCGGTGAGCGGCGAATTCATGAGTGATCCCCTGATGATTTTGGTAAAAGGCGCTGCAGGCGCGGCTCTCCGCCCCGCTACGGGACAGGGAGCGGGCCTGGCTTCGAAACCTGAAGGACGCCGGACTGCTAAAGCGAGCGCGCGATAATCTCTTTCATGATTTCCGAGGTGCCGCCGTAGATCCGCGCGACCCGGGCATCGACCCAGGCGCGGCTGATCTTGTATTCGCTCATGAAGCCGTAGCCGCCATGCAGCTGGAGCAGCTCGTCGAGAATCCTGCCCTGCATTTCGGACCCGAGCAGCTTGCACATCGCGCCGACTTCGGCCGACAGCTCCCCGCGCATGGCCTTGCCCAGGCAGTCGTCGACGAACACCCTGAGCATGGTCGCCTGCGCCTTACACTCGGCCAGCTTGAACTTCGTGTTCTGGAAATCGAAGACGGTCTTGCCGAAGACCTTGCGCTCGCGGACATATTCCAGCGTGTCTTCCAGCAGCGCTTCGATGCTGGCGGCGGCGCGCAGGCCAATGATGGTGCGCTCCCAGGCCAGCTGGTGGGTCAGGTAGGAGAAGCCCTTGTTCTCCTCGCCCAGCCGGTTTTCGGCGGGCACCCGCACCTCGTCGAAGTAGAGCTCCGAGGTATCCTGGCCCTTCAGTCCGATTTTTTCGAGCAGCTTGCCTTTCGAGAAGCCCGCGCGGTCGGCCTCGACGCAGATCAGCGTGAGTTCCTTGGCTCCCGGATCGAGCTTGGTCGCCGTGACCATCAGGTCCGCATTGCCGCCGTTGGTAATGAAAGTCTTCTGGCCATTGACCACATAGTCGTCGCCGTCGCGCCGGGCGCTGGTGCGCATCGAGCGCAGGTCCGAGCCGATGCCCGGTTCGCTCATCGCGATCACGCCGATTATCTCGCCGCTGACCATCCTGGGGAGCCATTTGCGCTTCTGCTCTTCGCTGCCGTAGGCGACGATATAGGGCGTGACGATTTCCGAATGGGTGGTGAAACCGATCGCCGTGGCGTTTACGCGCGCCAGTTCCTCGATCATCACCGCCGAGTGTCCGAAGTCGCCGCCGGCGCCGCCGTACTCCTCGGGGACGGTGGAGCACAGCAGGCCGACCTCGCCGGCTTTCTTCCAGACCGACTTCGGCACGATGCCGGCGTGCTCCCACTCGGCCAGGTGCGGCACGATTTCGTTTTCGATGAACCGTCGGGCCATCTCGCGGAACATGTGATGGTCTTCGCGGAATACGCTGCGCATTGTCGTGTCTCCTGATGAAATGGGGTCTAGCGCCCCTGGTAACGCGGTTCGCGCTTGCCGAGGAAGGCAGACACCGCTTCGGCGTGGTCTTCGGTGTGGTGGGCCAGCGCCTGGTAGGCGGCCGACATCTCCAGCAGCGAATCGAGCCGCATGTGCTGACCTTCGCGCAGCAGGCGCTTGGTCAGGCGCAGCCCGTGCGAAGGATTGGCCGCCATGCGCCGCGCAATCGCCAGCGCCGCCTCCAGCACGCCCGCGGCCGGCACCACTTCGGTGACCAGGCCCCAGGCCAGCGCGGTCTGCGCATCGATGGCGTCCCCGGTGAGCGCCATCAGGCTGGCCTTCGGCATGCCGACGACCCGCGGCAGCAGCCAGGCGCCGCCGTCACCGGGCACGATGCCGAGCTTGACGAAGCTCTCGGCAAATTTGGCCGTATCGGCCGACACCCGCACGTCGCACATGCAGGCCAGGTCGAGCCCAGCGCCAATTGCCGGGCCATTCAGGGCGGCGATCACGGGTACATCGAGGCTGTAGAGGCACAGCGGAATACGCTGGATGCCGTTGCGGTAGCTCTCGCTTACTTCATAGGGCGAGCCGGCAAAGATGCCGCCGCGCTCGGCCATGTCCTTGACGTTGCCGCCGGCGCAGAAGGCCGGGCCGTTCCCGGTCAGGACCACGACCTTGATGCCGCGATCCGCACGCACCATGGCGCACATGTCGACGAATTCCTGCATCTGCGACGGCAGGCTCAGGGCATT
>NZ_JBHSMS010000015.1:0-121795 GCF_042656795.1 Massilia jejuensis
CGCGGGCTCGATGCGCAGCACGACAGCCCGGCCCGAGGGCAGCGCCCGAGGGAGACGCCCGAGCCAATCACCGGCCGGGCGCCGTGCTCGCCTACACGTCAGGACACATCATCGACCAGATGCGAATGCACCTGCGCCATGCGCATCAGCCGCTTTTTGGCAATCTCGAAGTTACCCTTATCCAGCTCGAACCCGGTGCACTGGCGGCCGCACATCATCCCGGCCGCCAAGGTCGAGCCCGAGCCCATGAACGGATCGAGCACGCGAGCACCAGGCTTCGAGAAAGCCTGAACCAAGGGCAGCAAGATTGACAGCGGCTTCTGGGTCGGATGCAGCTTGTTCCCGGTATGGGCGCCCCAGTCGATCACGTCTCCAATGACGTTGGCCGGCTCGGGCTGGCCCTTCACGAGCAGATATGCGGACTCGTGCTGATAGCGCACCAGGCGGACCGATGAGCTATACCGCTTCGGGAAAGTGAAGTGCCCGGCGATACGAAATCCGGCCGCTTTCCAGGCAGCGAAAAAGCGGTCGGTCTGGTTCCATCCGTAAAAGCTCACACAGAAGGCGTCCCGGGCCAGCACACGGAAAATTTCGCGGAAAGCGGGTTCGAGCCACTTGTCGTTATCATCGTTCAGCAGCGAACGCCCGCCCCGGTCGCGGTAGCCGACGATATAGGGCGGGTCTGTCACCGCTAGGTCAAACGAGTGGTCGGGGTACTGGGGCAGCAACAGCGTGCAGTCGCCCTGGTGAATGTCGAAGTCGTAGCACCGTTCGCCGGCGTCGTTGGAGGCGGGCGCGCGAGCGCCCGCCTCTGGGGTTGGGGTTGCCGGAGCGGGCGCGGGGCGCGGCGCAGCCGCGCCCTGGGGCAGCGCGAGGGTTGGGGTGACTGTCGAGTGATAACCGAACAAGTTCATCATTGGCTCCTTGGAATGATGGTTGAGTGATCGCGTCCGCGCGGGGTCTGCTCACCCCGCGGGGCGGTGCGGGAGAACCGCACAACTACATTCTACCAAATAAAACTATTGACGGTAAATAGTATATTCCGATTTGACAGCGGCGCCGTGTTACCGGAATCTGGAGTCCTCGGGTCGGGGGCGGGGCAGGAACAGGCCCCGCGAAGTTGGGGTTGCTGGTGGGTGGAGCAGACGCACAGGAGCGGCGCGCAGGCCGGGGCTGAACCGTCACCGTGTACCCGTCGCCTCAAGGCCGGGGTGGCGGAGCGGCGGGCGCGGTCATGGACGCGATCGCAGGCCGCATGCGGAGCGCAGCCGCAGGCGAGCACCGAACGGGCGAGGAGCGCCTTGACCGCATAGCACGCGGCGCAGCCATTCTGGCTGAAGATGGCATGGGTACAAAAGGTGAGGTGACCTGGCGCAGAGCGTGATCGGAGTGGGCTGTTGCGTACTCTGCCCCCGCCTCCGCCCGGGCGGAGGCGCTGACTTCGACCAGGCGCAGCCTCACGCATGGACAACCGCACCGCCGCTGCAACCGCGCCGGCAATGACCTGGTCGACGCGGCCGGAGTGGGCTGTTGCGTACCTCTTTCCCGCCTCCGCCCGGGCGGAGGCGCTGACTTCGACCAGGCGCAGCCTCTCGCGTGGACAACCGCACCGCTGCTGCAACCGCGCCGGCAATGACCTGGTCGACGCGGCCGGAGTGGGCTGTTGCGTACCTCTTTCCCGCCTCCGCCCAAGCGGAGGCGCTGACTTCGCCCAGGCGCAGCCTCATGAACAGGGGCGGCATCCAAAAGCCTACCGACGCACCGGCAAAAAAAACTAGGAAAGCAAAACGTGCTTGGCGGGATAACTTGATGCGTTGATGGTCTAACGCAGATCAAGCTGGGGAGAGCGCAAATGTCCCGTGATACCGCCCGAGCCGAGCCGGCCGAGGAATACCGGCTTACCCCTTGCGTCACCACCTGCCCAGCATGCGGGCAGCCGATGTCGGTGGCGTACACCAAGAAGCGCAAACTGATGACCCGACGTGGGCTGGTGCGTCTGCACCTGTCGATCCGTCGGTGCGAGCAGGCGAGCTGCGCCTGTTTCCACCATCCCTACCATCCCGAGGCCGAGGGCCACTGGGCCTTGCCTGAGCAGGAGTTCGGACTGGACGTCGTCCTGCGCGTGGGACAACTGCGCTACCGCGAGCATCGCTCATGCACGGAAATCCATGCGCAGCTGGAGCAGGAAAGCGTGACGCTGGCGCTACGCACGACACAAAACCTGCTGGCCCAATACGATCTTTTGCTAAGCCTGGCACTGGAAACGCTGCCTGAGCGCACGGCGAAATTGACCGCTCAGGGGCGCGTCATCCTGGCCGTCGATGGCTTGCAACCGGACGTCGGTCACGAAGTGTTATGGGTCGTGCGCGACGTCCTGTCAGGAACGATCCTGTGCGCGCGCAGCCTGTTGTCGTCGGCACGCGCTGAATTGCGAGCCCTGATCGAGGACGTGGCTGCGGCGCTGCCGGTGCCGGTGGCTGCAGTGCTCTCCGATGGCCAAAGTAGTTTGCGCGATGCGGTGGCGCAGGCTTTGCCGGGCGTGCCGCACCAACTCTGTCAATTCCACTACCTGCGCGAAGCCGCGCGGCCGTTATGGGAAGCGGACCGCCATGCAAAGAAGGAGTTGAGGAAGCGTGTGCGCGACGTGCGTGGCATCGAACGCTCCGCCGAGCAGCAGGCCGATGCAGCTGGCGAAGTCGTATTGGGTTATTGCGCAGCCGTGCGTAGCGCCCTGACCGATGACGCCCGGCCGCCGCTGGCGTTTGCCGGTCTGCGCTTAGCCGAGCGGCTGCAGCAGATTCATGACAGTCTGGCGACGCTGGGCAAAAAAGGGGGGCGCCGCCCCCACTGAAACGCTTGCAGGGCATCCTGGAACGCGCACTGGCATCGTCCGCGCCGCTGTGGCCAGAGGTGATCCAAGGCGCGCAATGGGTACGCCAGGCGACTGCGATCCTGAACAATGCCGACAACGCATCCGCCCGGACCGTAGTGCGGCGTTATACAAAATGGCTGCGGATACTGGAGCAGGAACACATGCCCGACGCGCTGCGCGCGTCGGCACAGCACTTCCTCCGGGTGACACGCAGTTACGGGAACGCCCTGTTTCACTGCTATCGGATCGCTGATCTGCCTCGTACGAACAATGCGCTGGAACAGACTTTTGGCCGCGTGCGATATCACGAACGGCGCGCCAGCGGCCGCAAGGTGGCTTCGCCATCGCTCGTCACGGATGGCAGTGTGCGCGTCCCAGCCTCGCTATATACGCGTGCCGAAGTGGTGACGGTACCAATGCTGGCCAGCGTACCGCATGAACGCTGGCGTGCCCGCCGCGCCGAACTTGAGCGGCAACACAAGGCCCGCCGGCAGCGATGCCGGTTCCGCAAGCATCCCGAGCGCTATCTCGCTCTGCTCGAGCGAGCCGCTGCCAAACTTACTTTGCTTTCCTAGAAAAAAACCGCCCGAGGGCGGCTCTTCCACATCCAACCGGCACCGTTACACGCCGACAACCTCGGCAATGACACGCTGCTGGTCATCCAGGATGCCGATGTGGTGGTTCTTCTGCTTCGCGTCCGAGGCGACGTCATACAGGGTAAGCGCCTTCAGCAGCACGGTATCCAGCGACGTACCGTTGACCTGAGCCAGCGTACTGAGCTTCTCGTTCAGCGCCTTTGAAACTTCCAGCGTCATGCTCACTGAGTTTTTCATCTGTGCAACCTCCCAAAAAGCCATCCGGTCAAAACATTTTACGCCAATTTCGGTAGCTGTCGACGCCCCCGAAGGCCCAACAGGCGTAATAGCTCGACATGGAAACGCTCGACCGCGACCGCGCTCGGCCACGGCTCCCACGGCGTGCACTCATACCGCCGGGCGAGCGGATCGACCTTTAGCACGGGTTCGATTATCCCGAGCACATGGGAAATCTCGTGTTCGGTCCAACCCGCGCAGTACAGGGCTTCCGACGCGGCGCACGCCACGTCGGCGCGCTTGTGCTCGACTCGTTCCTCGTCGGTCCACTCGGGGAGGTCGTAGCGGACTGCGACAGCCTTGCTTAACCGGTCACTCACTTCGCGCAGCGGGTCGCCCAGCAGCGGCTTCAGCTTGCTGATGCAGTCGAAACCCAGCAGCGCTTCCTCGGCATCGTGCAGCAGCTCGCGCAGCTCCTGGTCGACCGTCAGCGGCTTCGGTGCCCACACGCGGCGCAGCTCAAGCACGGCGAGGGAATGCTGCGCGACCGACAGCGGGATCGGGTGTATCGATTCGCCGCCCCAGCGATACACACGCGCAAGGCGCACCGAGAGATCGTGGTCGGTCCACGCGTACGGGTTGGGGTTGGCCAGATCGATCCGCTGTCCGGACGGCAGGCGCATCCAGGCGCTGGCTGGTTGTTCGATGGTCTTCATGGGACGGTATCCTCGCTGAGAGGCGGGCCGATGGACCGGCCCGCCAAGCGTTACATTACTCGGTCATGGCTGGCTCAGCCTCCAAGACTTCGCTGGTCGTTGCCTCGGGTGCCGCTGCCTCAGCGGCCGGTGCCTCGGCCACGCCGCTGTCGGTCGCTGCCGCGTCGGTCGCCGCTGGTGCGGTCACCGGTGCGTCGGTCGTGGCCTCAGTGGCGGGAGTCTCGGCCGCGCCGGTGTCGGTCGTTGCCGCGTCGGTCACTGCCGCGTCGGTCGCCGGTGCTTCGGTCGCCGGTGCGTCGGTGGCCGGTGCGTCCGTCGCCACAGCCCTGGCCGCTGGTGCGCGCAGCATCGCCGGAAGCCAGCGGATTTGTGCCATTTTCTGCTCTGCATATTTAACGGCTTCCCCTTTCTTCATCTTGACAATCGGCATGCCACTGCCGGGGCCGCATGCCTCTTCCACCGCCGCGATGACGGTTTCCTTCGACACGGCTCCGAAGTAGGACGCCTCCGTCGCGGTCCAGTAATCGGCCACGTCCAGCTCCAGGGCTGCAGCCAGTTCGCCGCCCGGCTGCTTGCCCGCCACGCCAGTGGTGACGTCGAGTGTCAGTGCAACACACAGGGCAAACAAGTCGAGCAGGTCCGCAGAAGGCAGCTGCAGCAGCCACGCGAACTCGTCCTTGGTCTGGCCGGGGATGCGTTCGCGCCATGCGTCGATCCGCGCCTGCACTTCGTCGCTGGCCGGCGTACCTTTCAGATCAGGGGCCTTGTCGTGCAGGCTCTGGAACGAGCCGGTAGCGGAAATTTTGACCGGCTCGTCGTCGCGCGAACGGTAGCGCCGGGTCACCAAATCCAGCATCCGGTGGACAGTGGCGGCCAGAGCGACCTGCGGGTTCGCCACCATCAAGGCTTGCATGGCGGCGGTGCGGCGCGCCGACAGCTGGAACGCGAGCCGCTCGGAAATTTCGGAGCGTTCCTTTTTCGGCTGGGTGAAGCCGAGGCCGGTACCAGTGGCCGAAGGCTGGACGGTGGTGCCGCTGGCGGTTGGGGTGCCCGGTGCAGCGCTGCCGGATGGCTGGTTCGGTGCTTCGGCAGGCTTTTCCTCGCGCCGGATCAGGCCACGGACGATCTCCATGCCACCGCGCCCGTCAAGGGCGACGATCACGCCGCCGGTCGTGCGAACTTCGTCCGAGTAAAACTGCAGCGCCTGCGTGATGGCGTTCGCGCAACCGTTCAGCTGGCCGATCTGCTGCTCGACCTCTTCGATCTGCCTGCTGAGGGCTTCCTCCGTAGACTCGCCGCTGGTTTCGCCCTTGGCCTGCGCGTCGGGATTACCCTCCTCCCCCTCCTCCCCCTCCTCCCCCTCCTCCCCCTCCTCCCCCTCGTCGCCCTCGTCGCCCTCGTCGCCATCGTCCAGCCGCTCGAGCGCGTCGTACAGGCTGTCGCGCTTCTCCTTGAGGTGGCCGACCTCGGCGGCGATGCGCGCCAGTTCGGCCTGTTCTGCCTCGGTCGCCTCCCGGCGCTCCGGCTTGGCTTGGTCGAACTGGATGCGCAGGCGGTGGTCGAAGGATTCGCAGAAATCGGACCATGACCAGCCTTCAGCCGCGACGATATCGGCGGCAACCGTGCGGAGCTTGTCGACGGCCAGCTGGTGGAGCAGAGCGAGGTCTTCGACGAAACCATCGTTCGCGTCTTGCGAGAACAGGTCGCCGGTTACTACGCCCCCGGCCTGCTTGTATGCGTCGAGGCCGACGAAGACGACCAGCGGGTGGTTGGTGCCCAGCGAATCCTGCGCGAGCTGGTTGCGGATGATATGCGCGGTGCGATTCCACTGCGGCAACGCATTCCAGACCTGCAGTTGACGCTCCTGATCCGCCGACCGGCAGAAGGCGCGGACCTCTTCCGCGCCCATTTTGCCGTTGCGGTAAAGATCGAGCAGCTCCGGGTGCAAGCCGCCCAGGCGCATCCGCTGCTGGACCGTGCGCACGCTGACGCCGAAGTGCGCCGCGACCGTTTCCGGCGACTTGCCCTCGTCGGCCAGCGCTTTGAATGCCACGAACTCGTCCGCTTCATGCGGAGCCGTGCGGTTGGCGTTCTCGGCCAGACTGATCGCGATGGCGTCGTCCTCGGAGCGCAGGTCGCACTTGACCGGATAGTCCTCTGGCAGGAGGCCGCGCTGGACGAGAAGTTCGATGGAGTAGAAGCGCCCGGCACCGGCGATGACACTGAACTCCGTGGTGCCGTCCTGTACCTGCTCGTTGATCACCTGCAGCCGGTTCAAGACGCCATAGGCCAAGATCGAGGCGGCGCGGCACTCGATATCCAGCGCACTGTGGGGCTTGATGCGGGTGTTCTTGGGGCTGATGTGCAGCTTGTTGAACGGGATGTCGACTTCGGTGCTTGGGCTGGCGACGACGACCGGGACAACGGGCTGGTCTGCGAGATTCATGTTGAGCTCCTTGGTGATGTGGTTGTGGTACTGCGAAAACACCGCAGGCGCGTCTGCTCACGCGCGCACGGCGATACGAGTCGGCCGCGTCGTATGCGGCACGGCATCGTATTGGGGCATGGCTGCTTCGTAGTCCTGCAGCCAGGAATCGTGTTCTCCTTCCAGTGGGACCTCCGTCGAGCGCGACACGGGAGCGCCGATATAACGAACGCAACCCGGTTCCGGCTCAAAGCAAAAGCCGCCGCGTTTCTGGACGCTGTCATACCAGCTGCGCACCCGACCGCGCACCGAAACCTCTTTGCCTTTGGCGAGGTACTTCAGATCGCTTTCGGCCTGCTTGCCGTAGGTGGTGATGGGAATGAAATCGGTCGAGGTTTGGACGCTGTCGCCATGGCGCGACTGATGTTCGACGGCGACCACGTAGAAGGCAGTGGTGACCCCGTTGCCAGTGCGCCCGCGCTTCGGGTCGCGAGCCAGATTGCCATGGATGCGAAACTCGTTGCTGAAACTCATGTCACCCTCCATCAGTCCATGTAACGATTATAGCCCAGTTTTCTATTTACCGTCAATAGCTAAAGTGTTGTGTATTTGCTCTTGCGCAAAGCGCCCGGATACCGGAACCTGGAGTCCTCGGGCCGGGTGTCGGGGCCGGAACAGGCCCTGACGGTGTTGCCTGCTCGCTCGATCAGCCAAGAACCAGCGGAGCACAGGCCCGCCCGCGAGTGACACCGTGTACCTATCGCCTCGGAGGCACGGTCGCACGGCGGCGGGCGCCGTCATGGACGCCCCGGAGGCCGCATGCGGAGCGCAGCCGAAGGCGAGCACCGAACGGGCGAGGAGCGCCTTGACGGCATAGCCGGCCGCCGTGCGATCCTGCCGGAGAGATGGGCGATAGGTGCGCGGTGGAACGGGAATGGTGCGAAAGCGGCACCGGAGCCGGAGGGGTTTATCTCCTACCCTTCACTTTCGCGCGCGAAAGTGCTGACTTCACCCAGCGCAGCTCTGGACAGGCCAAGTGGCGCCGCCGCGCGGACGGCCGACCTGGTCGGCCGGGAGGGCAAGCGCAGCGCGCAGCGCCGCCAGGCGCGGAGGCGTCAGGGATGGAAGCCCACAGGGGCGAGACCGCACCGCGGGCTCGATGCGCAGCACGACAGCCCGGCCCGCAGGGGGACGCCCGGTGGGTTTAGCTCGGCACGCGCAGCAGCGGCAAAGCGGGAGGTATGGGTGACACGTCGCGCCATCCGGACAGCGTCCCGGCGCGCTGAAAAAAAGCCCTGCCAACTTCGGCAGGGCTCGGCGCTGAGAGCGCGATCAGAAGACGATCGGGATGACGATGTCGGGATTGGCGACCGGATCAAACGGCCCACCGCCAGACCAGGCACGCGAGATCCCGCCATAAACGCGCACGGGATACTCGCCGGCGGCCAGGAAGGCGCGGTCGACCTTCACGAACTCGATCCGAGCCTCCGCCCAGGTGACGAACTTGTGGTTGAGGATGTTACCGGCTGCGTCAGCGGGGTGCAGCGAGAAGACGCCGCGGAACCGCCACGTATTGCCTTTGTCGTCGCGCAGCGCGCGCAGCGGCGGCGCGGCGGGCGGCTGGGCCGCGCTGGGCAGGTCGCGGTAGAAGTAGTCGCTGTCGTCCCAGCGGTCAGTCTCGATGCGGATGTGCTGCGACTCGAGCGCCGAGAAGGCAGCGCCGAACGCGGGCGAGACCTGGAGCCCTTGCCGTAGGCGAGGCAGGACGAGGTCGCGGACACAGTGTTCTTCGTCCCGGAACACCCGGCCGGGCGCGAACTGCTCGAAGGCCTGCAGGAACATCGGGGCCAGCTGTAGCGCCTGCTGGTGTGTGATCTTGAGTAAGTCGGCGATGCGCCTGGTGCCGAGCTGGTCGTCCAGGATGACATACGACGCGGCACTGCCGCCCGGCTGCAGGTCCATCAGGTCCTCGCCATGGAACGATGCCAGCAGCTCCTGCCGAGTGTAGTAGGTAAGGAAGGCGCCGAAGATCTCGGCGGGCGCATCGCGCGAGATGGCGAAGCCTTGCTGCTTGATGCCGCAGTGAATGTCGAAGGCGCGGTCGCGCCAATATTTTTGCATGACGAACTCCTGGGTAAATGGGATCCCAACGAATGGGGGGCTGAATATCCGCACGAGAAGCTCGATGCTGGAATTCATAAATAAACTGCCAAATCCACGTTTTACCCGACAGCCCGTCGTCAGCCACGTTAGGCTTTGCCCACATTCCGACTGGAACAGGGGACGCTGATTCGAGGATAACCGGCGCGTGCGTGCTTGTCCAGACACCTCTTGCAGCAATTTCGCGCGCGAAAGTTAAGGTCGACCACAAGGTCGAGCGAGATCGTGCCTGCATGGAGCGTGGCGCCAATGCGCACACGGTGCGGCATGAGCTGCAGAGCGCACCACAGCCTGCCGTGACCCGGTTAAGCGTCGGCGTCTTGGACGCGGCGCGCGTAGGCAACCCATGCCAGGTTACACGCGCGGCGTTTCGGGTTCGTCTGCTTCGATTGGAACCTCGCCGACTAGCTCGACCGGCTCTTCGAACAACACCAGGTCTCTCCAGCTCCTGGCATCGACGTCGGACTCGAGGGTATGGGCGTATCGCTCGGCGTCGGCTACCCACAAACGGGCATCGCCTGGGAATTTAAAGGGAACGCCGGATGGCACTTGGCCAAAGACAGTATTCACGTCGGTCTCCAAAGTAGTGCCGATCCAGGGCCGGGACGCCTGGTCGACAGCCCTGCGTGGAATCAGGATCCGCCGACCGCAGCGCTGGTATGACGGCGAAAGTTTTCTGAGCTATCTCGATTAATTTGTAGAATTGCTGATCGCGAAGAGAGCAACCAGGGCAATCGTGTTCGAAATGACGTGCGGCAGCGTGACGTACATGACGCCCGTGGGCGAGATGCGCGAAAACAGGTTCTGCAAGATCAGCTTCCCGCCAACCCAAAACCCCGGCATGTCCGCCTGGGCGGCGGTGACCGCGGGTACCCACGGGATCGTGTTCTCGTTGCGATACCGCTCGTAGCTCCATCCCAGCATCAGCCTACCGCGAACGTGGTCGCTACCTTGGCCGCGCCTTCGTGCGCATGCCACAGGCCGAACAGGAGAGCCGATGCCAGGATGGCCAGTGGCCGCGGCACGCCCTTGTTGCGCATCACCTCAAGGGGAAGCGCCTGCAGCGCGATCGTCTCGACGACCGGGCAGATGATCGCCGCAAACAGCACGAACAACACGATCCCGAACGCCTGCAGGTCGGAGCTTGTAGCTGACTCGTGATTGAGCCCATTCTGGGTAGCTGCAAACATTGCCACCATATTGATCAGCTTCTGCAGCAGGCCGAAGAGGATGACGCGAAAGGCTATACGGCCGATGCCTGGTGAGCGCACACCGGGGTCGAGAATCGTGGTGACGGCAGAAAGATCCGGCGCCGGAGGGTTGTCAGGTTGGTACATGGTAGGGAGCGGATTGTTAAAGTGATTGATGAGTTTGCCAGACCATGCACAGTGAATTTTGGGGCGGATCATGCTTAGCGGGCTGTTCGGCCATGCTCCGTTCCACAAGCTATTCCGGGTGGCGGTGCTCTGCTCCCCACTGCGCAGCAAGTGGACGGTACACGCAACAGCTCCCACGAGAATGGAAACGCGTTCTGCAACCATGACGGTGCGGCATCAAGGACCTGCAGGAGAGCGGCGGCGCGGTCAACCTGGCGGCGCACCGGTGGCGCCGCCGCTTCCGAAGCCACGTAAAAGCCCTGGTATCGGGCCTTCGCGCAGCGACGCCACCTCACCGGCCCCTAGAATGGCAGCGGCTTTTCTGCCGGCATGGTCAGCGCAAGGGCCACGTTGCGCACCCAGATCGGCGCCGCGCTGAGCACGAAGGTTTCGCCAGACCACGCCAGGAGCAAGGTGGTCCCGCAAACGCCGGCGATCGCTTCCGCGGCATCTGGCGGTACCAGGTTGCCGATATGCTCGCGCCAGAGGCTGTCGCTCATCCCGTCCAGCAGGAGGTATTCCTCAGGCTCAATCAGGCTCTGCAGGGCGGCCAGCTCAAGCGTCGTGAAGGGCCTGTGCCAGGTACCGTCGAGGGCCTGGATAATGGCGACCATTTTCTGATCGAGCGCGGGGAGCGCTTCGATGCGCGGGTCGGCTACGCTCCAGCGCCCGTTGTCGTGGCCCGCAGCAGCGCTGACGGCGCCGCAGTGCGAGCTCCAGGGCACAATGCCGTAGTGGCCACAGGTCAGATACGCGTCGCCCCGCTTCCGATCGAGACTGGTACGCGGATCCGCGACGGCGAACGCACCCTGGCCCGAGGTGCTTCCGCCGATCACGGTGCCGGCCGACTCATCGAAAGGCGTGACCAAGTACTTGCCCGCACCCTGGAAGCTGCTCGACGAGCGCGGATCTGCCACCGCATACGCTCCTGAGTCGTCGCCACCAATGACGGTACCAGTGGTGCCGGACCATCCGCTGACGGCGTACTTGCTGAACAGGTCCCGTTGCGGCGGCCGGGGGTCGGCGACGCAGCCGCCGCCGCTGCTGGGACCATGGCCGCTGGCGACGGTTCCGGCCGAGCCACCCCAGGGAATGATCCGGTAGACGTTCTTGTGTGTCTCGATGCCGTCCGTGCGCGGATCCGCGACAGCGTAAGCGCCCTGGCCCGGTGCTTGCTGGCCTGCGATCGTGCCGGTCGCCTCGGTCCACTGGTGCACCCCATATGCCTGGCCGTCGTTCCACTTCTTCGATTGGTCGAAACGCGGATCCGCGACGCATTGCCCGCTACCGTGCGCGCCAGACACGACCCGGGAAGCAGCGTGCCAGGTGCCGATGCGCAGTTCGTTGCTGTGCTTGGCCGGGCCGGCGTGGCGCGGATCCGCAACCGAGAAGTTGCCGTTGTTGGGCATTCCACGGCTGGTCACGGTGCCGGCTGTGCCGTTCCAGCGATTCACGCCAAGCACGCCGCGGTGCATCTCGGGCACGATCAGGTAGTCCCTTAAGTGCCCATTCTCGACCGCCAGGCGGTTCAGGCTGCGCCAGTCGGAGCCCGCCTCGACGAAGGCTAGGCGCACCCACGTTTTCCACTGCAGGCGGGGGATCCGGTGCATCGGGCCTGCGGTCTCGTCGCCCGGGAACGGCATCCGGCCGAGGATGTCGCCGACGGCGCGCAGGTTTTTCTTGTCGGGCTCGTAGAGAAACGGAGGCACCTTCTCGGTTTGACGGGCAACCAGGAGGAAGCGCTTACGGGACTGGGCGAGGCCGCCCAGCTCGCCGCAATCGTGCGTGGTCTCGGCGACCGCATAGCCATATCGCTGCAGCACCTGGTTGATCTGGTCCAGCAGGTGGCGCCCGCGTGTGGCCAGGCGCGGCACGTTTTCGAAAACGATCAGATCGACGGGGTCGTCGGCCCAGGCCTCGACCATCAGCCAGATGCACCGTAAGGTCAGTTCGTTCAGCGCCTGGTACTTCGCCGTCTGACTCATCTTCTCTGAAAGCAGCCCGGACGCACCTTTGCACGGCGAGGAGATGAACACGATGTTCGGCCGTTCATTGCCTGCGGCACGCCGGATGTCGGCCGGCCCCATCTCGCGCCAGGCGGCGGGCGGCTCCTTGCCGTGAAACGCGATGTATTGGTTGCGGGTGAACAGATCCATCACGGTTCCGGGCACACCCACCAGGCGGTCGAAGTCACGAATTGCCGAGGGGTCGACGTCGACGCCACCCAGGCAGCGGAAGCGCGCGGCGAGCACGCCGACACGTGGGTTGGCTTTGTTGAACCCTTTTGCTGCCCCGCCGATGCCGCAGCAAAAATGGAAATGCTTGATTTCTTTGGTCAGCATGGTCGTCTCCTCGAAATCACTGCGACAACTGGAGGAGTGCAGCGTTGGGTGACGCGATGCCTTTCGAGGCGTATCCAAGTGGTGAACTGTCCATGGCTTGATCTCCGTGATGATGATGGTTTCGGTTGGCGCGTCGTCGGCGTCTGCTCACGCCGGCGGGCGGGTCGTTGGAAAACAGGTACTGATCCAACAGAATCTATTATACACCAAACTATTGCCGGACAATAGCACAAGATCAACCGTGTGAGAATCGATGTCGGTCGACGGAGCCTGGCCAGCGACGAGCAGACGCGCGCCTTGGGCTTTCGCGCGCGAAAGTTTCCAGCGCAGTGGCCGAGCATTCCGCATGGATCGCCGGTCGAACCAAGCGGATGACCTGGCCGGGGTGTTTGCGGTGCACGTGCCGGCAGGATGTGGCGGTAGGTTTGGCTGACATGTGGAGCAGTGGCGACACCGGAACCTGGAAGCCTCGGGTCGGGTGTCGGGGCCGGAACAGGCCCTGACGGTGTTGCTTGCTCGGTTGGGCAGCCAGGAATCAGTGGTGCACAGGCCAGCTGCCTAGTGACACCGTGACCTATCGCCTCGCAGGCACGGTCGCATGCCTCCTGGCGCCGTCATGGACGCCCCGCAGGCCGCATGCGGAGCGCAGCCGAAGGCGAGCACCGAACGGGCGAGGAGCGCCTTGACGGCATAGCCAGGAGGTTTGCGATCCTGCCGGAGATAGGCGATAGATATGCGGTGGAACGGCACACGGTGCTTAGCGGTGTCGAAGTTGCTATGCTTGCTCAGCATGGGTGAGCGGTTCCCGGTCTCGAGCGGGGATTGTGTTGCTGTAGTGGCGACGCGTTTCGTCGCGTTTGTGTTCGTGATTCGTTGCTTTGGAGGTGGTGTGTGCGGGTTCTATGGGTAGTAAAAGGATAGAGAAAAGGCTAAAAGGATAGGCTTGTGGATAACATGAAAATTATCCAAAGAAATCAAGCGCTTAGCAGTACCCTTCCGTCAGCCATACCTTCTGAGATCAGCTGACGGCGCCCTTTCTTCGTGACCTCGACGGCTGCTTTTTGGGGAATCTGCTTCACCCGTCAGGCATACCTCCTGTCCACAGCGCTCGTGTCAGCCATACCTACTGAACTTTTGGTCTGGTGTCAGCGGAACCTCCCTACTCAACGATTCCCCCCGGGTGCCTGCTGCTGAACGATTAAGCGGCCGTCAGTCATACCTACCGCTACCCGTCACCCATACCTACCGTGTTTTCCGGCGACCTGTCACCCATACCTACCGGGTAAATCCCACCTGTCAGTGGAACCTCCCTAGCGTTTTTGGAGATCCACCAAGCGCTTTGGTATGGTGCGTTGCCGGTAAAAAACTCTGCACGGTCAATAAAAGTTTCCAATTTGGGTATTTCTTTAATATTGATTGAGTTTTCGATGTATTGATATATGGCAACCAAAATCCACCCGTCACCCAAACCTACTGGTTTGCCGATTTTTTCGTTGGACCCGTCAGGCAAACCTACCGAGGTGGGGAAATTCGTGTCGCGAAGCCGCATTCACCCGTCACCCAAACCTCCCCGGTGCCAGTGACACGTCAGCTAAACCTACCGGGTGATCGAGACCTGTCAGCGGCACCTCCCGGAACTTCGAGGTCCCAGGGCACGGCTGCAGTGTGGTTGCGGAGACGGCCGAAAACGAGGTGTCAGTCAAAAATCCGGTCAGGTGACGACGATGGGGTCTGCGGCTCCGGCCAGTTGGCGCCGTTTGTTCGCGGCCTTTACTTCGCGAACGAAGTCGTGCGATGGCGTCAGGATGAACTCGACGTCCTCGAGCTTGTTCCTGGCGCCGCGGATCTCGTTGCCCTTCACGGCGTCCATGAGCAGGCCCGAGCTCTTCAGCTCCTCAAGCGATTCGACGACGGCGACTACGGCCTGCCTCGTCTCTTTGTATCCGCTGAGGAGCGCGCTGTCGCGCTGGATCGTCGAGAACATCATTTTGAACGTCTGCCCGATCGCGGCGAAGGTGAACTTCATCACCAGTTGCTTGTGGATCCAGCGGGAGAGTTGGCTTCGGTGGCCCATCAGCTGATGGTAGTTGAACTGGCGGTAGGTGACCTGGTCGATGCTGCGCGTGACAAGATGGTGGAACTGGACGACCCAGCGCGCGTTTGGATCGGCGTCGATGTCCTTGCGGCGAACAGCCTGCATCGCCGGGAAATACGTGCTGCCGGCGATGTGCTCATCCCTGCCTGCGTCGGCCTTCACGTCGATGTGGGTTTTGTGAAGTATTTCCAGGCTGAGCTGAATCTCCCGGTACGAGCGCGTATGCCCGCGCTTGGCGAGTTCCTCGCGCAGCTGGTAGAGCGAGAACGCGATGCCGCTCACGTATCCCTTTTTGTCGAAGAAGCCTTGCTGCTGCTGCTGGTCCGCTGCCATCTTCCGCAGCGCGTCTTCAATCAGCTCTTCCGAGGCGCTCGGGTAGAAGTCAACGGTCTTGCCCTTCTCGGGGCCGTCCTTTACTTCGATACGCGCCGGGGTGATGGTCGCCAGGTAGTCCTGTTGGTTGTGGCGGAAGTTCAGCTTCAGCAGATCCAGGGTACCGTGTTCGTTGCGCAGCCGGTTCTGCAGGTTGCGGGAGATACTGTAGCGGGGGATGCTGTCCCATAGCGCGATCGTATTGGAGAGCTGCTCACGTTGCGCCGGCGTATTCGCCAGGAAGTTCTGGAAGAGGCTGAGCTGTGGGCTCTGGAAGGCGTCCTCGTTAACTGATGGCGGTGCCGGCTTGCGCAGGGCGATTTGGCCTCGTTTTTTTGGTGCCGGGCTGGTGGCTTCTTGTTCGGACATCGAGACCTCTGCTTACATGGGATGGGGGGCGGGCCGCAGGGCGGCGTGCGCCTGGCGTAGACGTTCGGCGACGCGGGCGTATCGGGGCGACGACGCTGCAGGACGGTAACCCGAGGCGTCGACGGTGTAGGCAAGTATCTGTGCTTTGTCCTGCAGGAAGCTGGCGGCGGACTGCAGCGAGGCGAAGATGCGTCGGCTCTCCTCCCCGGAAGAGCTGCGTGCGCTCAGCTGCGTGCGGACCTGGCCGAAGGTCGCCTCGAGCACGTAGCCGCCATCGACGCCGACGACGGCGGGATCTGTAAGCGCGCCGGCTGCAGAGGCCTCGCGGAAGGCTCTCGAGTTGATGAGTGCACTCATGAATGTCATACCTTTAAAAGTTCTGCCTCATTCTATCTAGTAGAGTGAGAAAGTCAACAATAGATCGCGCTTGCGCAATGAATTCGAGCAAGAGGTTCGTCCGAATCTGGACACGTGAAGGGAGCGGGGCAGGGTGACGACCTGGCGTCCGGGCTGAACGAAGCCGGCCAAGTGGATGCAGATGGACACGGCGGGCAAGCGGCCGATGTGCCGGCTCGAAGACCCTTCGGTACTTACGGCCGCACATGCTCTTCGATCGGTAGTCGAACAGCGACCAAATTGCGGGCCGAACCGGACGCCAGGACGCTGATGAAACGACCTACTGTTGCGGAACAGGCTGGTAGCGAACGCATCGGTAGCAGCACGGGGGCGACACGAGGTCCGGCTGAGGGAGGCGGCTGCGGCGGCAGCTTGCGAGGGGAGGGCGGTGCCACCGTGAAGACCCAGCCATGCCAGGTCAGGGGGGATCAAGCCTGGGACGAACTCCAGCAGCTTGAAAGTCGGGCTGAAGCGGGCAAGCCGCTGAATGACTTACGCGCCTAAAGTGGATCTGCTATGATCCTGCCATCCAAGGGCGCTTCGGCTGCTTGGTGATGATGGTACCGAAACGCCCGGCCTGCTCGCTGGGCGTTTCACTTTCTGCGATTCTAGTTGAGCAGCTTGCGCGCCTTTGACAGGGCGGCCATGACAATTTCCGAGGCTTGCTCAAGCTTGGCTTGATCGCCGGACGCCTTCAGCGCCTGGGCCAGCTCGTCAAGCTGCAGCGCGACCCGCTCGGGCAGTTCCATTTCCATGGACACCCAGCCAAGCCCCCCTCCCTTATCCGCGAAGTACGCTTTTTCGATAACCCCTACCGCCAGGCCCACGCGTTGTTTTGTCATGCCTGCGCGCGCAGCGACGTCAGAAGGGGATTCGCCGTCGACGAGGACCTCTCGTGCGAGCTGGCGGGTACGGTCCTGTAAACGGGTGCCTTCGGCCAGGCGGTCGAAGTCTTCAGGAGTCAGTCGCTTCAGTTTCATCTTTTAGCTCTTGTAGGGTAAGCGCCGCGCAAGCGGCGTATTCGCTAGAAACGCCAGCCTTTCGGCATCGGAGCGACGGGAGTGCGGGCCGCGGTCCAGTCATCGGAGGCTTTTCCGTCCGTGACCGGGTGCAGCGCCTCCCACAAGGCCTGCGGTTTCGCGGTGCGCAGATCGGCGATGGTGCGCTGCAGGTAGCGCTGCGCGCGCGTCTCGCCAAGGGCCGCCAGAAGCGGGAGCGCGACCGTCTGGTACAGACTCCACATTGCCCACTCCGTCTGGTTCATGTCGGCACCCAGTTCCAGCAACTCATCCTGGACGTCCTTAATGAGTTCGCGGTTGGCGAGGCCGTTCTGGAACAGCGTGACCATTTGCTCGAGTACCAGGGCTTGTTCGTTACTGATCGCCGGCGTAGCGGCGGTAGTGTCGGACGCAGGCTCCTTCGCACCGAGATTGGCCTGTGCGTCGGGCGCCGGCCGAGTGGAATGCGAAGTTGCCGTGGTGGTGGCTTCAATGGTGGAAACAGCTGCGGCCGACTTGGTATCGGGCTGGCGTTCGGACGCGGCGCCGTGCTTCGGCGATGTCTTCTGCGCGGCTCCGGCCTGCGATGCGCCCTTGTTCCGCCCCGCCTGCTGGCCAAGGCTCTGCCGGCGTTCTTCACGCTGCTTGGCTTCGTTCAGCCATTCCTTGACCTGCTGTACCTTGCCGCGGGCTTCTTCGCGCGACAGTGGTAGTCCTTCGCGCACGCGCTTTTCCAGACGCGCGAATTCCTGTTTGTCCAGGTCGTAGATCTGGTTCAGGCTGCCCGCCACTTCGAGATCGCGGAGCACCCGGTCCTTCAGTAGCTGCTTCAATGGCTCCGCATAGTTGGAGACCGAGGTACGTTTGCTGACCCAGCCCTCCGAACGGTTCCAGATCTCCATCGTTTTTGGAACACCATAGTTCGCAACGTCCTCGCTGACCGCGCGCGCTTCATCATGCGGGGTAATGTCGTCGCGTTCGGCGTTCTCCGACACCTGGATGCGGCGGATCTCCCAGGGTTCGAGATTACTCCGGATCACGGCGGGGATGTCGTCGATGCCGTTGTTCAGCGTCGAGCGCAGGCGTCGTTCGCCGGCGATGAGGCGGTACCGACCATCCGGTTTTGCCAGCAGCACGACGGGTTGGATGACGCCCTGCGCCTTGACCGACGCGTCGAGCTCGGCCTGGGCTTGCTCGTCGAACTGGGTTCGTACCTGAGCTTCGACATCGATTAGATTAACCTTGATGCGGGCGTCCGGCGTGCGTTGGGTCGCCCCCTGGACGACGCCTGTGTACTGTTGCAAATTCAGACTTTTGTTTTTCTTGACCATTTGTTACCTCTTACAAGCCCATTCGGTTTGAAATGCATGTGCACACCGCGACCATCTCTTTGGCTGCGACGCTGCGGCTCATGGTGCCGGCTTCGGTGCGCCACACAGGACGATCCTTTGCCACATCGATGGCGGCCCGCTCAGGGAGCTCGACAGGCAATACACCGTCGCCCCAGGTCGCACGCATCTCGTCCAGCGTGTCTCGATGAAACGCCCGTTTGCGGTCGATCTGATTTGGAAGAACACCAAGCGAAGCAAGCTTCGGATTCGTCCCACGCTCGGCGACTCGGCGCACATTGGTGAAGAACCCCATCAATCCTTCGATGGCATCGCGGTCGGGCTTGCACGGCGACACGGCAAAGTCGGCCACGGACAGTGCCACCACGAGCAGACCCGACACGGACGGCCCGGTGTCGATAATGGCGACGTCGTAGTCCTGTGCGAGTTCGGCCAGGCGCTTCTGGCCTGCGGCGACTACTTCGTCCAAGTCTTCGCGCTCGACGTCGAGCATGCCTGGATCGGCGCCGATCAGGAATGCGTTTGGCCCTACTTGGAGCGGCTGATCATTGTTGTCCGCCTCAAACAGTCCGGACGCGCGTAGAACGCCCTCTGGCAGCTTGGGCCGGCCGAAGTCGTCCACTGGCAGTGCGATCCCGTTTGCTGCGCCCATGTTCAACAAGGTACGAGTGAAGTTACCTTGGATATCCAGGTCGATACCCAGAGTGCGCATTCCCCTCTCGACAAAATGCCAATACTGGTGCCGGGAGCTTGTCGTTTTGCCGATGCCACCTTTTTGATTGGCAAACACTACACTTTTCATCGCCATAAGAGGCTTCCTTTAGTTGAACGATGGGGCCGGAACAATCGCACGGAAGGCAAATTGCAGATTTACCAAGATACCCAGCCAATTAACAGCGAACGAGTTTAACGGAAGGTGGCGCGATTGTGGGTAAATAGTTTCACCGTGGATAGTTTCGTATGCCTCCTCGGTCTGACAGGCGATGAGACGGGCAGTCCGCGTCTTGCGGTCGATCCTGAACTTCATCCAGTGGCTCGCCTGCTCGAGGCCACCGACGACTTCATCCTTGGCAAGCTCGAGCTCGAGTTCATCTCCACTGCATGATGCAACGCTGCAGAAAAGGGCCATGTCGGTCGGCGACCGCGGCGACGCGTAAAAGGACGCCCCAGGTGCTGCAATGCTCGAGAGCTCCGGGATGAGGTCCTCGAGGCGGGAAAACATGCGGGAATACAGATCGGTTTTCATGGTCGGTCTCCACGTGATGATGGTCGGGATGCTCGCAATGACTTTCGCGCGCGAAAGCGGGAGGCGTCTGCTCACGCGTTCCCCATTGAGCTGTCGCCATGTTAGCGGCTTTTCTATTGACCGTCAAGAGAGAAATTTTGTTGTATTATCGTAGAGCAACAACCGGCAACCTTTCCTTTGACCCAACAGTGCAGGGTGATAGAATTCACGTCACACATGAGTAGCAAAACATTTGCAATGGGTAGGCAAACAGGACACCACGCCATTTCGGGGGCAAACTTGAACGAGAAGCTGAGGCGAACGACCGTGTTGCTTGCCGATGACCACCAGATCGTGCGGACCGGGATTGCGACGTCGCTGGAAAAGTCCGGTATCGATGTGGTCGGCCAAGCCAAGGCTGCGGAAGAGGTCGTGCCGATGTATCAGCAGCTCACGCCAGACGTCGTCCTGCTGGATATGCGCTTCGGCGAGAAGATGACCGGTTTCGACGTGGCGGCAGACCTGCTCGCGGCCGACCGTAATGCACGCATCGTCTTTTGCAGCCAGTTCGATCAGCACACCCTCATCAAACGGACCTATGACATCGGCGCCCTCGCTTTCGTGAACAAGGACTGCGAGGAGAGCGAGCTGGCGGACGCGGTGCAGCATGCGCGCGAGGGGAAGCTGTACTTCCAGCCACGCATCGCCGACCGAATGGCCAAGCTACAGGTGCGCGGCGAGCAGACCCCGTTTTCGTCGCTAAACGAGCGGGAGCTGGAGATCGCGAAACTGATGGCCAAGGGGATGACGATTGCGGAGATCGCCGAGGACCAGAAGCTTTCGGCCAAGACGGTGGCGAATGCTAGCCTCACGATCAAGGAGAAGCTAGGAATTACGCGCCCGGCCGAGCTGACGATGCTGGCGGCGAAGCACCACCTCATTGAACTCTGATAGTCACCGATGACGCTCAGCTGGGAGTTCATCCTGACCTTCGGCGCCCTGGCCGCTGCAGCCGTGTCATTGTGGTTGCCCGCCCCGGAGATCCGGGGCTCACGCACATGGCTCTGGATGCCCCTGCTGACGCTCGCGTGTCTCGCAGGGGTTGTGACGGGATTTCTCACCTGGCAGGCCCCCTGCTGGCTCGTACTCTTTGCGGCAGTGGCCACCGCGGCAAAAGAGAGCAGCAACCGCTGGGTGCGCGTGCCTCTCTTGGGCCTGACGTGGCTAGCTCCTTTGCTGTTCGCGGCGCACCGCTTCCCCGGATTCATGAATCCCGTGCTCGCAGAGCAGGTGCGCTTCTCCGCTGACGCGTTACCTTACACCGTCCGAACAAACTTCGACATGGCCGCCGTTGGCATCATCCTGGCTGGCGTGTTCTGCACACGCATCAGCAGAGCCGAGGATTGGCTGCAGATGCTGAGGCGAGTATGGCCCGTGATCGTGTCGACGCTCGTCATCGTGCTTGGCCTTGGCGTCATCCTCGGTTTTGTCAGGCCCGACTACAAATGGACTCCGTACTCAGCGTTCCTTCTCGGCACGAACCTGCTCTTCACGTGCGTCACGGAGGAGGCGTATTTTCGCGGATTCACGTACGCCGGTCTTGCCGCCGCGATGTCGAAGTGGCGGTTCGGCGCTGTTGCTGCCGCAGCCATCTCTTCGCTCTTGTTCGGGATCGCCCACGTAAAGGGCGGACCGTTGTTGATCCTCCTGGCCACTGTGGCTGGGTTGCACTACGCAGTGGCTTATGCCGTCTGCAAACGCTTCGAAGGAGCGATCGTGACCCATTTCGCGCTCAATGCAGTTCACCTCGTCGCATTTACCTACCCTAACTTGTCAAGCTAATATGAATCGAACTTCTCGCCTGATGGCGGTCGGTGCGCTCTCGTTTTTCGCCGGCAGCCAGTCCCATGCAGGGACAAACGATGACCCTCTGTCGGACGAGGTCTCGATTGTGCTCACGCCCACTCGGCTGAAGCAGTCAATCGCAGACGTACCGGGAAGTGTGACGGTCATCACTGCGGACATGCTCGACAAGTATGGGGTGCGGTCGGTACCCGAGGCGCTGCGCCTGGTTCCCGGCATGCAGGTAACGCAGCTGTCGAACAGCGACTACCGTATCAACTACCACGGGACGAATATCTACTCGCCGCGGCGCCTGAACGTGCTGATCGACGGTGTTTCGGCTTATCGTTCGGCGTTCGCACGCGTGGACTGGGCGGCCTTGCCGGTGTCGATCGACGACATTCAGCGCATCGAGGTGACGCGGGGCCCGAACAGCGCGTCGTACGGCCCGAATTCGATGGAGGCAATCGTCAACATCATCACGAAGGATCCGCATGCGACCGACGGCGCGGCGCTGCGCGTTACCGGCGGATCGCGCGGCCAGCGGGAGGCCTACGTACGCTACGCGGGCAGCCTGGGGCAATCGACGCGGTTCCGAGGCTCGGCGGAGCATTCGCGGAACGAGGGGTTCGATCGAGTGACCAGTTTCGGTCGCCTGTCCAGCTTTCCCGACCACGACGCGGCAAAAATTAACCGGTTTAGCTGGCGGTCGACGACCGAGTTAACGCCGCGCGATCAACTCGACGTGCAGCTGTCCCTAGTGCACAGCGATCAGGAACAAATCGCAAGCGATCAGTACCAGACCACTTTCCCAGACGTCCGGCTTAAGGAAAACGACCTCAGTGTGACCTGGCGCCACACGGTGTCGGCGAGCCAGGAACTCAGGGTACAGGCCTATCAGTCCGAACACGAGAATCGGGAGGCGTGGGTCGAGTGTGTTCCCGCCCTTGCGTTCCTGCCCGAGCTTGGCGCCCTGTGGAAGGCGAATCCGGATTATGTGCGGGCGATCATCGCCGGCGTTCAACCACGCGGCGGCACAGCCCAGGACAATGCCCTGGCAGTGCAGGCCCTGCTTGCGATCCGGCTGCGCGGCGCCGCTGCATTTCAGACGACCTGCGGTGACGCCAACAACGACTATCGCGAGCGTCGGCGGGATATCGAGCTGCAGCACACTTATGTCGTCTCGAACTCGTTCCGCCTGGTCAGCGGGGTGGGCCTGCGCCGCGATGAAGCGGTGAGCCAGACCTACCTCGGCGGTACGGTAGCCAATACGACCTGGCGGGCGTTCGTGAACGCCGAATATCGACCGTTCGATTCCACGAGCATTAATGCTGGCGGGTTTTACCAGAAGGATAAGCTGACCGGTTCGTCCGTATCGCCGCGCCTGGCGCTTAACCAGCGCTTGAACGCCAACAATACCCTTCGCTTCGTGGTCTCGCGCGCCGACCGCATGCCCGACATCATCGAGCAGCGCGCTAATTGGTCGTACCTGACGACGAACATGACGCCTCCCATCAATTCCTCCGGTTCGGCCTATTTTGCCCAAACCGCGCAGGCCGCAGGTAACCTCAAGGCCGAAAAAATGCTGTCGCGCGAAGTCGGCTACAGCGGGAATTTCCCGCAATACGGTTTGATGCTCGACGCCAAGCTGTTCGACGATGAGATGTCCGGGCTAATTTCAGAGCGTCTGACCCTGGATTCCTTCAAGCCGACGAACAATGGCGAGGTACGCCTGCGCGGCGCGGAATTGCAGGCGGACCTGGACCTGGCGAACGGCTGGAGCGCTCATGCTGGCTACACTCGCCTGAGTAACCGCAGCAATACTCCGATGGAGCGAACCCAGTATTCCAGGAACAGCGCACTGCTCGGATTGGCGCGTCAGTTCGACAGCGGCTGGCGCGCCGGCTTGTCGGTGTACTGGGCGAGTGCGGCAACCGGCGGTCAAAGTCGCTACGGTCGCCAGGCCCTGACCGTGTCGAAATCTTTCCGCATCGGCTCACGCGCTACCGTGACTCCGGTGTTCTCTGTGAGTCACCTGAGCGACCGGCTTACCTCAGCGGTGTACGACGTCGACCGCATGCTGGTCAACGGCTATTCCGACTCCACGCGCTTCGCCGCCTCGCTGCGCGTGACCTATTGATCCCTTGCTGAACGCTGCCGGCCGCATTCCTGCGGTGTAGTGATTCCACTTTAACGCTACCCGCATGAGCCCATCCGCCATCGTTCACCTGCAGTCCCGCCGCCGATGGTTGGCGCGCGCCGGCGTGCTGCTGATGGGGATGGGCGCTGCTGCAGCACGTGCCGCCCCACTGCCGGCGGCTACGCGCGACCGGCGCGACCTGGTGATTGCCGTTTCCGATAGCAGCGAATCAACCCGGAAGGTTGTGACCGACTTGCGCAGGCGCTTTCCCCGTGCCCAGGTCAGCGACGCCAAGGTGCCGGCGTCCCGCAGGGCGATGGTCATCGCTGTCGGGCCGGTGGCGTTACGGGCGGTAATGGCGGACGTTGGCGAAGGCCCGGTCGTTTCCGTATTCACCTCAAGCCAGGTCTATCACTCGATTATCGAAACTGCCGGCGATCGCCGGTCTGCAGCGACAGCGATCTATGCGGAACCGTCGCCGGCCGCGCAGCTGCGCTTGGTCGGTATGTTGTTCAAGCGCCCGGTCCGCACCGCGGTGGTACTGGGCGCGCGGACGGCTTTCCTCGAGCCCTCGCTGCAGCGTGCCGCGGCCGCAACGAAGATGCCGCTCGTGGTCGAAAACTACGGTGCAGGTGATTCGATCAACGGCATCCTCAGCCGCACCAGCGACGCCCCGGCAATCCTCGCGATCCCGGACAGCCTGGTGTACAACAGTGAGAACCTGCGTACGGTCTTGCTCACCACCTACCGGAACGGCCAGGCCGTGGTCGGATTTTCTGCCGCCCTCGTGCGCGCCGGCGCGCTGGCCACCACCTATTCGGAGGTGGAGGAGATCAACGCGCAGCTCGAGGAACTGGTCAACGACTACGACCTGCATGGTCGACTGCCCGAACCGCAGTTTCCAAAGTATTTCCGGACGTTGATTAATGAAGACGTAGCGCGCTCGCTGAATCTCGTGGTCGACGAGATCGCGCGCAACTTCGCCTACAGACCTGGACAGCGGTGACATGCGATGACCTCAGCCATCCGAAAGCGTGTCTGGGCCTGGTCGTGGAAAAACCGGTCCATCAGTTGGCGGCTCAGTGTCATGGCCATCATCCCCCTGATGCTGATGGCCTTCGGCGAACTAGTGTATCTCCTCAATTCCAGTCCTTACGAGGCCAGGCAGGACCTGCGCGAGCATGGGGAGATCCTTGCCGCAGCAGTCGCCGAAAACAGCGAATACGGGCTTACCTCAGGCAACCTGAAGGACCTTGAGCGGGTCGTGCGCAGCCTGGTGATGGCGGACAAGTGGATCTACAAGATCGAGGTGTTGGATGCCAACGGCACGCTGAAAGTGGCGGTGCGGTCAAAGGAGACGCGCCAGTCCAACGGTGGCGTGTTCGGCGCCCGCGTTTATCGCCGCGCGTTGCCGGTCGACGATTTCGGCCGTGACGACGCGCCGCATTTCGCCGGCGAGCAGCAAGAAAGGGCCGAGACGACAGAGATGATCGGCGAGGTGCGCGTAGTCCTGTCCCAGCAGCAGGCGGAAACCAAGCAGCAGCGGCGGATCCTCTCCCAGTTGTTCCTGCTGGCCGTGGTGGTGTTTATAAGCGTCTGGGTCGCCACGTTGCTGGGCAAGGCCCTGCATCGCCCGATGGATATCGCCATACGCGCACTGCGCGACATCCGCGGGGGGGACTATGCGGTACAACTCGACGTCGACGACGGTGGCGAAATGGGCGAGCTTCTGGACGCCATCAACGAGATGTCCGGCAGCCTTGATGAGGCGAAGCGCAACCTGGAACGCAAGGTACAGGCGCGCACGCGCGACCTCGAGGCGTCACGTAACGAGGCATTGAAGGCCGATGCAGAGAAGCGCAGACTGATCCAGAAGGTGGATTCCGCGGTCGAGGACGAGCGCAAGAGTATCGCGATCGAAATCCACGACGAGCTCAACGCCGCGCTGCTTGGCGCACGGTACAGCTCCCGGCGCATCCTGGACATGGTCGCTGCGTCACCGCCTACCGCAGAAAGCGCGGTAATCCAGGAGAGTGCTGAATCGATCATCAAGGTGACGTCCGAGCTGTACACCAGCGCGCGCAAGATCGTGCGCCGCCTGCGGCCGGAAGTGCTCGACATGCTCGGGCTGGAAGGCGCAGTCGAGGAAATGCTGCAGACCTATGAAGCGGCGCCCGGCGCGCCGGCCTTCACGCTCAAATCGACGGGCGATGTCGGCCAGGTCGAGGGCCCACTCGCGATTGCCGCCTACCGTCTGATCCAGGAGTGCGTGTCGAACGTAGTCAAGCACGCACAGGCGGCAGAAGTCATTGTAATGGTTCAGGTACGCGACCAGGGAGATGAACGCGCCCTGCGTCTTGCCGTCATCGATGACGGCGTCGGTTTCGACCCGGACAAAGTCCAGGAAGGAATCGGTCTCATCGGCATGAAAGAGCGGGTGTACGCCTTCGCCGGCACGCTCGAGCTCAAGACTGGGCCCGGGGCAGGAACGCACGTGGAAATCCTGCTCCCACTCGCGCCCAGCGACGCCAAATCGCATGCAATCTGAGTAAGCGCTAATACTTGCATGACATATAACAAAATGCGTGGTGAATGTGAACATTTTTCTAATAACTCCGTTGCAATTGTTTTGCTTGCTACTATAGAATTGCAATTGAACTGCTAAGCCATATCCCGTTTTTTGCGCATGAAATGCTTCAACAAGTCGTGCGCGCATCCCTTCACCTACCCTCCTTTTGATGTAAGAAAAGCCAAATTCTTAATTTTGATTGATTTTTTAGTCAACTAGAATTAATATTTTCCTCGCCAGCTCGTCTACAGCGTGGTTTTGCGAGGAAAACCGTGAAGACCCCCGACCCTGTCTTTCAGCGCTCCGAACGTCGATTGCTCGCGTTCATGTGCATTCTGTTGGCACTGCTTCAGGTTCTCGACCTACATAGCAGTCTGCACGCTGCCGGCGAGGGGCGTTCCGAAACCAATCCCTTGATCCTGTGGCTGGTCGCGCACGTCGGCTTCAGCCCGGCTGTCGTGGCGTTTAAAACGGCCGCACTCGCGGTCCTGGCTGCGTACTACCACGTGGTGAGCGGCTTCAACCGGATGTTGTGGCCGTCGATTTCGCTTATCCCCGTTTGCGCCGCCTATGTCGCGGTCGTGCTGAACAACTATTCGTAGAGGATCTATGTCGATCTTTCGCTGCTCCGCCGGACATCAGTCCGCCCTTGCCTTCGGAGGCGAGCAAGTCAGCCTTCCGTGCCCCACGTGCGGTGTCGACGTGTACAAGTTCCGCGATGCGGTCCTGGATGACGAGGGGCCGCAGCCGGCGACGCCTACGGACCGTCGCCCGACGTCTCGCCGGTTTGCGCTGTCACTGGATCGGAGGGAGGTTCGTGTCGCGATCGGTGGCGGCGTTCTCCTCGCTGCAGCCGGGGTCGTGTTTGCGGTCATGCGTCCCCAGCCGACACCGCCGTCGTTGTCGAGCACGCCGGTCATTCCGATTGCAGCCGCGGTCGCCCCGCGGGCGCCGAATCCGGAAGAAGTGTCGATCATGGACTTTAATGCGGTCACGACCGGCGAGGGGACCGTGAGGGTGAGCTTCCGCCTTACGAACCGCGGCGGTACGTCCAATGGATACCCGAACCTGGCCGTGCGCTGGCACGGGGTACCTGGCGGTGGCCAGCTGATCCGCAATGACGCCTATGCCCACCCACCCCTTCCATTCACCACGGCCGATGTGGTTCTCGAGCTGGCCCGGCCAGGCGACGCCACCGGAATCGACGTCAAAATTCTCTACTGAGGACACCATGCGCGCACTTCTTTTCGCTCTCATCCTGACCTGCTGCACGCAGGCCCGTGCCGATTTCCTGCAGGACCTGCACACGAAATATCCCCAGACGAAGGACGCGGTGGTCAAGAAGGCCTTCGGCGACTTCTATTCCGTGGTACGGGGTAACGAGGTCATCTATATCAACGAAGATTTTTCGGTGCTCATCAACGGCGACGTCGTCGACCTGAAGTCGGGCCGTTCGTTGACGAACAGCCTGCGCGAAGCGAACCGTCCAAAAATCAACCCGGCCGACCTGCACGAATCGGATGCGATCCAGGTCGGCAGCGGGGCGCGCCGGATTTTCGTGTTCTCCGATCCGGACTGCCCGTTCTGCCGCCAGCTTCAGGGCGAGCTGGGCAAGCTGCAAAACGTGTCGGTATACATGCTGCCGCTGCCCCTGACGAGCCTGCACCCGAACGCGGCCAGTCTCTCCGAGCATATCTGGTGCGCCGGGGACCGGGCGGCCGCGTGGAACGGATATCTCCTGCGCGGCGTGAAGCCGGCCGAAAAAAACTGCGCCAATCCGCTCCAGCGCAATGCCGCGCTGGCTGCGAAATACCGGGTGTTAGGCACGCCAGCGATCGTATTCGAAGACGGCTCCGTCATTCCTGGCGCCGTTCCCGCGTCGGCTATCGAAGCGCGCCTGGCGACGCTGGTGAAAAAATGAAGCTTCCCTCCTGGCTCCCGTTCAGGCGCCGGACGGCACTCGTGCCGCCGCCGGCGGTGCCGGCAAGCGTCGTCATCAGCGCAGCGTCGACTTTTGACGAAGTCGCGGAGCCGCGCGATCGCGAACTGCTCGGAAAGGCAATCGCCTCGATCAACGACCAGCTGCACGAAGTGATCAATCGTAATGCCGACGGGGTAAACCGGGCGGCGATCGGCCTGAGGCGAGAAACCGATTTGTTGCTATCGCTGGGCGTCTCGGATCCGTTTGCGGGAAAGGCCGGGTCGTACGCACAGATGGCCCTCGAGCTGGCGAATACCGGACGCGGCATGAACCTGCAGGCACAGCCGCACAATCTTAGCCCGCAGGAACGCGCCGATCTGGTCGCCCGCGCCATGACGCTGATGTTGCGTGCACAGATTCTCATGGATGCGGCGAAGAAGAACAACGTCGCCAATATCGAAGCAGCCCTGGCGAGGCAAGAGCAGCTCATGCGGGGCGCACGCTCGGCCCTTGTCTGTCATCACGTATAGGTGCGGTCATGAAAATAGTCCTCGGTGTGCTCCTCAACGAATCGCGCCACAGCGCCTATCACCTGGTGTCGGTGGTCCTGTTCCTGTTGGGCTTTTTTGTCGCGCTGACGGCGACAGACCTCGGGCCGTTCGCGCCCCTACTGGTGTCGTGCGGGATCTACCTCGTGGCCGGCTCGCTGTTGTTGCAGGCGTTGTTCTGGCTGCGGGTCGGGCTGCGTAAGGTGCTGTCGCCATGGCTCGCTACCTGATCGCCCTTTGGCTGCTGCTCCTCGCGGTAGGAGCGCGCGGCGAATGCTTCGACCGTGCGGCTGCGCGGTTTAGGCTGGACGCCGACCTGTTGCGCGCCATGGCCGAGCAGGAATCCAACAACCGCGCGGACGCAATCGGCCCTCTGCTGCCCGATGGCAATCGCGGGATCGGCACGATGCAGGTGAATACCGTGCATTTGCCCGAACTCGAACGGCACCGCGTAACCAAGCAGGATCTGCTCACCGAATGCGGCAGTGTGTTCGTCGGCGCCTGGATCTTCGCGCGCTATACCAGCCTGGCTGGCGACATGTGGACTGGGGTGGGCTTCTACAACACCGGGCCGAAGTCCAAGAATTTCGACGCACAGGCCCGGTATATCGCTGCTGTGCGCCGCCGTTACGAGCGCATCAAGCGCGCCAGAGCGCAGGGTGTGTATGCACAGCGCCCGCGCGAACTCGTGCGCGCAGCCCGAACCATGAAAACGTGGGAGAGCCAATGATTCGCCATGTGTTGGCGTGGATATTCCTGGCGGCGCCTTTGGTGGCCCATCCGGAGGACTTAGGAACGCGCGGACGGACTGCTCCCGTCGACCGCGATGCGCGCGAACAGATGAAGGACAGGGTCCGGCAGAAGGAAGCCAGCGGCGAGCTTGCCCGCTTCTGGACGGACTACCGCAATAAGGTGGTCGACGCGATCAAGCGGCCGGCGCCTCTCGGGGTTCCTACCGACGCCCGTCTGCGCACGGAGCTGCACCAGCTGCGTTTCGTCATGCCCCAGGACTACCGCGACGAGAGCGGCCGGGTGGTCGTGCGACGCGGCACCGTGATCGAGCCGCTCAAGATCCAGCCGCTGACGACAGGATTGATCTTCATCGACGGCCGCGACGAGGCGCAGGTCCAGTACGCGCTTGCCGCGGGCCGGCGCGAGCGGCTCAAGATCGTCCTGACTGCCGGGTCGCCGTACGACTTGCGCGTGCGCTTCAAGGACGTGTCCTGGAACGGGATGCCGACGGTGCCGTTCTACTTCGACCAGCGGAAACTGATCATCAACCAGCTGCAGCGCCTGTACGGGATCCAGCTTCGCAGCGTGCCGGCGAAGCTCACCCAGCAGGGAGCACAACTACAGATCGAATTCGGGATGCGCAAATGAAGATGCTCTTCGCGATATTGTTTGCAGGGTGCGCTGCGCTGGCCGGTTACACGAGTGCGCAACCCGGGATCGGTCCGGTATGCACAGGCAGGTTCCCAAACCTGATCACCGACATCTGCTACGACTGCATGTTTCCGGTCAGCCTGGCCGGCAACCTGATCAACATCGGCGTCTCGGGCGACGACTACGACAGCGGCGCCGGCGGTGCGCCGGTCTGCCTCTGCGCCGCCAGTCTCACGGTGGGAACGCCGATGAGCTTCTGGGAGCCGACCTACATGGTCGACGTGACCAACAAGCCAGGATGCATGCCGCTGCTCGGCGGGATCGACATTTCCCCGCCTTTCAATTCGCTCGAGTACGGCGCCGAGCAGCGCAGCGCGGCGCCGTCCGGCTCGCTGAAAAAGAGCGCGTTCATGCACGTGAACGAATACATCAACCCCGTCATGACGGCGCTCGGCGTGATCTCGGATTCGCCATGCCTCGACCAGCGCGGCTTCGACGTGCCGTTCATCAGCTGGGCCGATCCGACCTGGAATGACGATGCGCTGGCCATGGTCTTGACTCCCTACGGCTACGCATTTGGAGGGATTCCGTCGATCGCCGCTGAAGCACCGGACGCCATCGCCGCTTCCACCGGCTTCCCGACCGCATCCCTCTTCTGGGTCGCCGGCGCATGGGGCCCGATGTATCCCGTCACCGGAAACGTGGCCTCGGCCAATTCGCCGGAACAGGTGGCCCATTTGCTGACCGCGCGCCTCTTCGCCAAGTTGCACGCCGCAGGCGTCCAGCAGTCGACCGCAGGCCTGGCGGCATTGCGCTCCTGCGGCGCGATGGGAATTCCGGAATTCCTGATGGACAAGCGGCAGTACAAGACGAACCGTGTCTTTCCCTTCCCGGACAACACATGCACCCCGTTCGGCCGCCCTCTTCTTCTGCAGGAGAAAGGGGCCGCACGGCCCCAGGACAAGGACTATGGCTACTTCATCTTTCGGAAAAAGGACTGCTGTGCGCCCGTCTACTCGCCTCTGTAATGTTTTTCTCGCCGGCGCGCTTGTCTCGACGGCGGGCATGGGCCATGGCCAGAGCCTGTTCGAAAGCATGCGTGACAGCGGCCCGGCCGGGCAAGCGGGAGGGTACGTGTTCGTCTCGGAACAGGTGAGCGATACCGCCCTCATTCCGCTCGCAAGGGACGCGCAGCGCGCCGGCTTCACCTTGGTCGTGAACGGCTTCTGGGGCGACGTCAACGCCACCCGGCAGCGCGTCGCCCGGATTAACGAAACGTGCTGCGGACAGAACGGCGCCAGGTGGCAGATCAACCCGATGCTGTTCCAGCGATATCGAGTGACGGCGGTTCCCAGCTTCGTCCTGACAGTCGGACCCGGCAACGGGCCCGGCGATTTCAGCAAGGTGACCGGGGAGATGAGCGTGGCAAACGCGCTCAAGTTCTTCGCACAGCAGTCGAAGGTACCCGCCGTCCGGCGCCTGGCAGCGACGGCATACACACGTGCGTTCGCGGCACAGTAAACAAATGCTTAATTTAGATTGACTAAAAAGCCAACTATAATTAAAGTTTTTGTAACACTCGCAAGGAGACTTTAATGAAAACCCTTGTCTTCGCCCTGGCTGTCCTGTGTTGCCAGGCTCTCGCGGCGCCGACCGGCTTTGCCGAGCGCGCGCGCTTCGGCAGCGGCGCTGCCATCGTCGAGCCAGCTGCAGGCGGCGAGTATGTCCACGGCCGGCAAGTCGCCGACAGCCGCGTGCGTACGACGCCAGTCCTGGTGCAGATCCCGCAACGTCAGGCCTACGTGTTTTTCTCGCCGGAGGAGGAACTCGCGCTCCTGAACTTCCGCGACCAGCAGCTGGCGGCGCGGATGAAGGAACGGGTCGTCGCCTCGCGTCAGCGTCATCACCGCGCCACGGCCAACTTCAATTGGCCAAAGGTCGTGGTCCGCGCCGAGGAGATCTGCGTCCCGGAGCTGGCCAGCAGCGAAGCGGTCGACTGGCGCGACCACCTGGTATGTCATCGTGAAGGAGCACTGCAATGAGCGAGGAACGGGTGCCCAAGCATGGCAAGGCCGACGTGGCATTCGCAGGAGCGCAACTGTCGGACGCGTGGTTGCTGATTGGGTCGGTGTTCGTGGCCATGGTTGCCGGCAGCATGTTCGGCTGGGTCGCCTACGTCGGCGTTCCGATGCTGGGCTTTTTTGGCACCAAGGCCTACATCCAGTGGAAGGGCAATAACCTGCCTGGCCGCTTCAGGGTGCTCCTTTACCGCTGGGGCGTCGCCGGGTATTCCGCCGCCTTCAACCGCAAGAAGAAACTGTTCATCGGCGACGGCAAGATCATCAACCCAGGCGCACTGCACATGGGAGCGATCGCACGCGCGGACGTCCTCGTGGAGGAAATCCCGCCTTTGACTTCGGTTTCAACCCACATCCCCGTAGCGCCTGTCAACGACGGCGCCCATGAACTGGTGAGCTAACAGGAACGAGAGCATGGAAATCATAACCCGAGGCTTGACCCTGGAAGGAATGGAACGGACGGTCAAGTACGTACTGACCGCGAACGTCGGCCTGTCCGGCGCTCTCCTGGTTGCGGTGATCTGCCTGTTCAACCAGGACAAGATCGTGATGCAGCAGGTTCCGGGGAGCACCGCTACCGTTGAAGTCGGTAAGGCGACGATGGATGTGGGCTCGCAGCGCGCGATCCTGATCGCGGTGACCAGCAACCTGGTCCAGGTGAATCCCACCAACGCGCACTACCAGAAGAACTTCCTGCAGGCGTTTCTGGCGCCGGCCGTGTACACGAAGATCAGCGCCGAGATCGATGCCAAGGCCAGGCTGCTGGCCGACCAACGCGAGCTCGGTTCGTACTACTTCGTCTTCCGCGAGCATCAGTACGACCCGAAGATCAACAAGCACTTTGTGATCGGCGATGTCCACACGGTCAACGCCGCGAAGGACACGCCCGAACCGTACGTATTCGAGTATGCGGGCCATGTCGACAACTACCGGTTCTTGGTGGACGACATTACTTCCTACAAGGGCGATAAGGCCCATAACTCTGGCTGGCTGGAGGCACAAAAGCGATGAAACCGACTATCCCAGTTTTCCTGATGCTGGCCGCGGTGTTCGGAACCGCGCATGCCCAGCAAAGTGCGAGCGCGCACTTTGGCGCTGCGCCGGCGAGCACGCTCGCGAGCGCATCCGCCGAATTCGCGCCGGCGACGAATACCGGCGAGCGCTGCGAGCGAACGGTTGCCGCGCCCTGCAAACCGAAGCGACCACGCAAGGTCACCGCGACACTGAAGGCGCCGTCGAGGCCAAAGGTCGATCTTCTCGCGGTGCATCCGGAAGCCGCTGTCAAGGAAACGAAGGCGCCCGAAATCGTACTGCCAGGCGTGATGAAAATTGCCGGCGCCGACGCGCATGCGCTTGACTTCAGCCGCGCCCGGATCGTCGATGTAACGAATGGCGGTGCGCAAACCGTGTACATGAGCGCCGTCGACCAGAACCGGATCCAGCTCCCATGGCCGAACCCGAAAGTGGTCGGTACCGACGAGCTGACAATCGACAAAAGCGCGACGAGCAACAATGTTTATGTCCAGTTCAAGGAAGGCGTGACACGCGGTGTCACGGTGTCGTTCGAGCAGCCCAACGGCCCCTCGGTGATCGACTTGAAGCTGGTACCAAAAAAGGAGATCACGGGGCAAGTCATCCTGGTCCGCGATTCCACCTTGCGTGCGGGCGCCCAGAAGCCGGTCAAGGGGGGCGACTACGTGAGCGAGATGCAGAACCTGATGGAGCAGGTTGCTCTCGGCGGCGCGCCGCAAGGCTTCTCGCAGTCGGACCTGGCTATCGGTCCCATCGTCATGAACGGGCTGGTGGTGACGGCACAGAAGGTGTACTCGTCCGCAGACAAGGACATCTACCTGTACGACGTCGCCAATCCCGGGCCGCAAAAGGCGTCACTGAAGGAGGAGGAATTCGATGGCGAGAACGTGCTGGCCATCTCGATTTTTCCCAAGCCGATCCTCGCCGCGAACGAGCGCACGAAGGTCATCGTCTTGACTCGCAAGGCATCGGGAGGCTGACATGTCCGGAACAGGCCTGATGGCGAAATACAAGCAGCAGTGGCAGGAAATGGACCCGAAGTTCAAGTGGGCCATGCTGGCGATCGTGATCGGTGGCGCAATCCTCTTGTTTGCGAAGTCACGCGAGCGGGCGCAGTACGAGCAGGAAGATCAGGCCCGCAAGATTGCCCAGGCGACGGTCCAGGCGGCTGCGGCGAGTGGGCCGGCGCTCCCCAACAGCGCAAACAATCTCAGCGCCTTGCCGACATCGAACCGCAACCAGGGACTCGAGGACCTGATCGCCTCGCTTGAGAAGGCGCGCGCCGACGCCAAGGATGCGCAGGAACATTCGCGGAACCTGGACGAACAAATGCGCAGGATAGGCGACCGCCTGAACCAGATGGAAACGCGCGGCGGTTCGACTTCGTTCGGGCAGACCGCGGCTGGCGAAGGCGCCGGGAGCGGCGGAGGCGGTGCCCCGGGCACGCCGGCGTACGAAAACCTGCCGCCTCCTGTCGACTTTGGCCAACCGGGGACGAACAGCAAGGCCGCAGTCGGCGAAAAAAGTCCGTTCAGCGATGCCGCGATTCCTCCAGAGGGACAGCAGGTACAGGTCAAGCGCACGTCGATGCGGGTCTGGGCGGAGGAAGCCAACCCCGCATCGTCCAAGCGGGCCGAGTCGGCGCCACCGCTGGCCATCCCGATTAACTCGGCGCTGGAAAGCGTGATGCTTACCGGGATTAACGCGCGCTCGAACTCGGCGGGTGGTGCTGCCAGCGGGACAATCCTGTCCGCCAACAATGTAGGCGCTCCCTTCGTCAGCCGCCTGAAGGGCAACGCGATCCTCCCGAATGGGTGGAAGGTCTCGGACTTCAATGACTGCTTTATCAGTGGCACTGGGATCGCCATTCTCTCGAGCGAGCGGGCGAACGTGATCGCCGACGTCATGTCGTGCATCGACAAGCAAGGCAGGATTCACGAGGCCAAGATCCGGGCTTATGGAGTCGACCTCGATGGCATCCAGGGGATCTCTGGTCGCGTGGTGACCAAGCAGGGGTCGATCCTGGCGAAAACGGCGCTGGCCGGGATCGCATCGGGTCTTGGGCAGGCATTTTCGCCGAGCTCGCTGCCGAGCTACAACCAGAACGCCCAGAGCGGGGATCGGCAAGGGGTCCAGTACCCGAACCCGAATCTGATCGCCGGCAGCGCTTTGGGCGGTGGGGTGAACGAGGCGGGCCGCGCATTGAGCAAATTTTATCTCGACTATGCGAAAGAAATGTTCCCGGTCATCGAGGTCAATGCTGGGACGCGGATCACGTGGATCCTGCAGGAATCCGTCGAGCTCAACCAGATTAAGAGGGCGAACCAATGAACCATTCCCGCAAAGTTTTCGCGTTGCTGGCTGTCGTTGCAACGCTGGCCGGCTGCAGCTTCAACCCGATCGGAGAAAGCACCTTCGACTGCAACCGGAAGGAGAACCCTTCCGAGTACTGCCGTTCCTTCAAGGCGCTGGAGAAGAGCACGAACGGCCCGCTGCCCGAGAGCCGTTTCGACAAGGAATTCAAGATGAGCGACCACGACCGCGCAACCGGGATCGCCCCCGATCCGGCCCCGGCTGGAGGAAGCGGCGGGGCTGCGGTCTCGGGGCCGCTGCCGCATCAAAGGCTGAATGCAGCGGGTGATCCGGTTGCCGGCATGCCTGTGCGAAAAGCACCGGTGGTGCAGCGGGTCAAGATCAAACGGTTCGTTGACGAAAACGACAGCCTGCAGGATGACGTGATCGTCTACCGGGAGGTCAGGGGCGCGCGCTGGTCCGGCTTCGACGGATCCGACCAGACAACCCGTGTGGCCGGCGCATACCCGCACCGTGCCAAGAACAGCACCGCTCCGGAGACCGACCAGGAACGGTCGTCTCCGCAGCAAACGAATCTCGCCCAGCCAGGCGGCGGTATCGATGGCGCGGCCGGGTCAGCAATGCTACCCGCTGGACTCCAAAGTGGTGGCGTCAATGTTCCAAAGGCAGAAAGGTAATCGATATGAAACTCCTGCAACGCATTTTCCTGCAACGCACAGGGGGCGCCCTGGTAGCCGTCGCGGCACCCCTCGCCATTGCCGGCTGTATGGCGGCGATGAACGGTGGCACCGCGCTGGCCGCCGGTCCGTTCGACGTGGTCGTCACGACGCTACGCGACATCCTGGCCAGCTCGTGGACGATCATGCTCGCCCTGGTCGTCCTGGTGGTGGCGATCTGGCAGCTGGCCCATGGTGGCGGCTACAAGACGGTCGGGCTGATCCTGGGCGTGCTCGCGATCGCGCTCGTTGGCCCGGGCTTCCTGACGACGATCTCGACCAGCATGCCGACTGCGGCGCAGGTCCAGGTGATCGAAGGCGCCCACCTCGGCGTGCACTCGGTGCCGGCGGTCCTTGTCGCGCAACGCTGAGCATCGCCCGAACCCGACCTCGTTATTCCTGATGTTTAACTGATATCCATAGCGGAGCAATTCATGAAGAACTCGATGATGCAACACGCCGGCAGCACCTTGGTCGCGGCAGTGGCCCCGATCGCCATTTTCGGCTGCATGGCAGCGATGAACGGCGGCACCGCACTGGCCACCGGTCCGTTCGACGTGGTCGTGACCACGCTGCGCGACATCCTGGCCAGCTCGTGGACGATCATGCTCGCCCTGGTCGTCCTGGTGGTGGCGATCTGGCAGCTGGCCCATGGCGGCGGCTACAAGACGGTCGGCGTGATCCTGGGCGTGCTCGCGATCGCGCTCGTGGGTCCTGGCTTCCTGACGACGATCTCGACCAGCATGCCGGACGCGCAGCAAGTCCAACTGATCGTGCAGGCCCAGCAGGCGCCGGCAGCTGCGCCCGCATTGACCCTGGTGGCCAAGTAAGGTCGCGTGTAACCAGACATGGCGGGCGTCCGCCCGTCATGTCGCTCTGGGAACCCAATCATGATCGTCATAAACCGTCCCGACCTACCGACTCAGGTGAGCAGCAGCTTTGTGCACCTTGAGAGCTATGCGCGCGCGAGCAACCTGATCGTCTCGAAGCCCGATGGTGACGGCCTGTGCGTCGGTAGGTGTTATGAGATGAGCCCCTTGTCTGGCGGCGGCGTCGAGTTCGCCGGGCTGATTCAGAACATCTACAAGAGTGCCCCCGACGACTCAGTGCTGCAGATGAGCCTGCTGAACCTCCCGGACTATGATGTTCCGTATAACCTCGTCCGCGGCAAGGGGCACGGAAACAAGCTCCTGCAGGAACTCATCCAGCGTCAGGCACTGCTGTACGAGCGCGCACAACGCATCGGCGCCCTGACCGACATGCCTATCATCAACCGAAAGACGCTGATCGTGTCGTTCATGACACCGGTCCATCTGATCAACGATGAGACGCTCGAGCTCGCGCTGGCCGCGCAAAACGAATTCCTGGCAGGGCTGAAGGCCTGCGGCTTCGTCGACGTGGAGGCCCGCACTCCCTCCCAGTTGCTGGCCATCTACCGCCAGTACCCGAACATCTACGACAGGCGCAAGGAAAAGCCGCTCGACGACCTGATGGAATTGCGGCACCAGGCATACGGTCCGGATGAGATCTTCGATTTCACCAAGGACGATTACGCGCTCTTCAACAAGCGCCTCTACTGTGCCGCGGTCGTTCCGAAATCACTGCCGCCAAGGATCTCGCACGGCCTGACAAATCTCCTGATCGGCGCGCCCCTGAATCGTGGGCAGACGAAGGATGGCGGCGGCGTGCGGATAAAGACCCCGTTCATTCTCAACGCAACGGTTCGCGTCGCCAATCAACGCAAAGAGCTGGACCGCATCGAGAAGGCACTCAAGTCACGCAACCGTGCGGACAACAACCTCCCGTTTTCACTGGGTGCCGAGAACGGCGCCGAGATTGCCAGCGACCTGGATTATCTGCTGCAGACCTGCAAGGACGGCACCAACAAGCTGACCTTCACGAGCGTGACCGCCTTCGTGTTTTCGTACGACAAGGCGGAACTGGCGCAGGCCCGGTCTGACGTCAAGACGACGATGAACAACCTGGACTTCGACGCCCGTGATGTGACCGACACGACCGGCGTGCGCTTCGTCCAGACCCTGCCGCTGAACTATTCGACCAAGATCGCCGAGAAGCTCGACTCCGAAGCCCTGGTTCCGGCCAGTGTCGCGGCCAAGCTGATGCCGATCTTCGGCGACTACCGGGGTAATGCGAGCGGATCCACTGACCGTATGGGGTCGGTTTATCTCACGCGCCGGGGCTCGGCCTTTTACCTCGATCCGTTCCTCTCCAATAAGAACAAAAACGGGGTCATTGCGGCGGCCGGGGGTGCCGGCAAGTCGTTCAAGGTGCAGTACATGATCACGAACGAGCTGGCATCGGGGACGCGGGTTGCCCTTTTCGACAACGGGAAATCCTCGAAAAAATTCTGCGAAGGCGCCGACGGCGACTTCATCGAGTTCAGCCTCGACACGCCGACACCGCCTTCGCTCAATCCTTTTACAGGGCTAAGCGAGGAAGACTTTCTGGAGCAGCATCCGGACATCACCGCATTGATCCTGAAAGCGGCCTATTTCAACGAGCCTGAGGAAAAAGGAGCGCGCATCGCCGTCAGCGAAGCAGTCAAGGCAGCCTACGGCCAGGCGCGCGGCAAGGCCGACATTAACACCGTTATCGATGCGCTCACGACGATCAAGGAGAACACCGACGACAGCAAGCACCGGAGCGAGGTACAGCTGGCGGCCTGTAACCTGATCCCCCGCCTGCGTAACTTCGTTGACTCCCCAACTCGCGGCGGATACTTCCTTGGCGAGTGCAACCTGGCTGCAAATAACCAGTTCACGGTGTTCGAGATGTCAGGGCTCGATGGCGACGAGCACCTGAAGCAATGCGTCCTGTTTTTCGTGATGAACACGATCATGCGCCAGATGAAAAAACTCGACGGGCGCAAGCTGGTCATGCTCGACGAGGCCTGGCAGCTGCTGAAGGACGAAGGTGCGTCTGCGGTGATGGAGGGCCTGTATCGAAAAGCGCGCAAGGACGAGGGCTCGATCTGGGTGATTACCCAGAGCCCGCGCGACCTGGCGAACAACGCCACCGGGGAGGTCATCCTCAGCCAGTCGGTCTGGAAGCTGGTCATGGAACAGGAGGCCGAGGAGATCGACAAGATCGTCGCCGAAGGCGTCATGACCAAATTCGCAGGCGACCCCTACTTCAACAAGCTTATCAAGGATGTGAAGACCCAAAAGGGGGTCTGTTCCGAAATGCTCATCTGCGGCGAGAACACGTACGAGGTAGTTCGCCTGTATGTGGATCGCTTTACCGCGGCGCTGTTCTCCACTGACGGCGCCGACCGCAACGTCGTGTTCCAACTCATGCGCAGCGGAGTGCCGGCGGTCGATGCGGTCAACATGGTGATCAGCGATGCTCGGGGCAAGCGCAATAAATGGCTGAAGGACATCGTGGCGCAGCTGCGCGCCGAGGACCTGAACGATACCGACATCCGCCGCGAACTCGAGGAGATCCTGAATGGCTGATACCTTCAAGAAAAGTGCGTCGTTCGCCGTGCCAGCGTTGGCGATCGCATTCCTGTGCGCCGCCTGCTTCTACGCCGGCGGCAAGTTCAGCAGCGTGACACCCAACGGCAAGTACCTCGTCGCCGACAAGAACGCAGTGATTCTGGCGGCGGTCCTGGAACGCGACAGCACCGATGCCCAGACGCTGAATGCCGAAGTCGCCCAGCCGATCCTGCAGGTCATGAAGCAGTACACCGACCAGGGTTATGTCATCGTCGACGGCGCCCGCGACGCCCACGGAAACCTGACCATTGCCGCCCTGCCGGCCGGGACACGTGACATCACGAAAGAACTGGCGGCCGCGGTTGCCCGAAAGGAGCCAACGAAATGAAGCTGCTGAGATCTATCGGAATCGTGCTTGCCCTGGCCATCGCTCTGCCGCTGGGATACGACAATGCTACGTCCATCCTCGACGGGGTCGACCGGGCCTACTGCGGCGGCCTCAAACCTGAGTCACGGCCGCTTTGCTGGAGGAATGTCGAATGAGCGCGCAGCCTGCGGCATCCGTGCCGGCGCGCCGTACCAAGCTCGCGATCGGCGTCGGCGTGGTCTGCGCCTTGTCGATCTACCTCGGGCACGGCCGCTCTTTCGTCAGCCTATCGCACGATCCTCACGAGGTCAACTGTCTTCCGGAATTGCACCTGGCCCTGCTGGTGCACCATCAGCCGGACAAGGTAGAACGCGGGGATTACCTGTTCTGGAAGGCATCGTCCATCAGCGCGCTTGCTTATGTGGGCGAGGACTTCGTCCTGAAGCGCGTTGCCGGCGTTCCTGGCGACACACTCAGCATCCGGGGCGAACAGGTCTTCATCAATGAACGCCTGGTGGCGGAAGGGCTCGAGGACGCGGTCCTCTACAAGCGTCCCGCGTCCTCCTTCCAGCGAACGGAGGTGATTCCGCCTGACCGCTATTTCGTTGTCGGTACCGCCCGCATGTCGAACGATTCGCGCTACTGGGGATACCTGCCCCACGCGAGCATCGTCGGCAAGGGCTACCGGATTTACTAACTTTCGCGCGCGAAAGTCGCAGACATGCCATGCGCTACCTGATCATTCCACTCGCCCTTGGCTTATCGACCGCCGCACTCGGGCAGGAAGTGCGCACCGACGACAGCTACGGCGATGCGTTCCTCCATTACAAGCCGTATGTGGTGAAGGGGAAAACAGCGAAGCCACCCGAAACCCAGGTCCGTGCCCCCGCACCTCAGCCGAAGAAGGAAGACCGGAAGGTCGACGTCAAGTGGCTCCAGGAGAACTACAAGCTGCTCGAGGAAAGGGCCATCGACGATCCGACCGATGAGAATGTCGCTGCTTATCTGTACGTCCGTCGCATTGCGATGGACAAGTCCCAGCGGTTTTCTGAAAAGGTGAGCGAGGTGACCAACACCGACCCTCTGCTCAACGAAAACAACCGTATTCCCTACGCCAGCGCCGGTGCGCAATCGATCCGGTCGGCGAACCGCCTGGCACAGGAACAGGCAACGCGGGAGCTGGCCACGGCTGGCGGCCTGGTCGTTTTCGTCGATGGCAGCTGCCGCTTCTGCGCCATGCAGATGCCCATCGTGAGCGCGTTGCGCGCCCAATATGGGATGGAAGCGCTTGTCGTGTCACTGGACGGCAAGCGTCCACGCGGCTACAGCGGCCCCCTGGTGAGGGACAACGGACTGTATCGCAAGCTGGACTTGAAGCTGACACCGAGCGTTGTCTACGTCCACCGTCCGCGGGCCTATCAGGACGGCAAGGACAACAACCAATATCGCGTGATCGCCCAAGGCTTCTACACACAGGACGAGCTTGTGAAACAAATCGCATTCGCCGGTCACACCACGAAGCTGTTGTCGTCCCAGACGATGCGCGATCTGGCGGTATGGAACCGCGGGGTGGCGTCAACCGAGGACCTCGGCGGCCTTGAACTCAACGGAAACGACCCGGCCGCCATCAAGCGGAAGCTGCAGCCGCTCTTGCAAAAACAATACCAGTGAGGCAAACATGAAACTGCGCACCATCGTGGCCATCAGTACCCTGTTCCTGCTGTCGACCGTCGCCAGGGCCGGCATCATGGCTGACCTGAACTCCATGTTCATGTCGAATTCGACTGCGCCGGGTACGTTCACCGCCCGCGACCGGGTCGTGATCCATGCCGGCGGTTATTCGATGAGAACCCCGATCCACAACGTAAACGTCGTCGCTTTCGATCCGCCGCGCCTGAACGCCGGGTGCGGTGGGGTCGACCTGTACGGAGGCAGCTTTAGCTTCATCAATGGTGCCGAGCTGATCGCCATTTTCAGAAGCGTCGCCTCGAATGCAGCCGGCCTGGCTTTCAAGGCCGCCATCAAAGTCATTTCGCCTTCACTCGATTCGCTGATGACGGAATTCCAGACGATGCTGCAGAACATGAACAACCTCGCCAAGAACTCATGCAGCCTGGCTCACCTGATCGTCGACAAGGCCGAGCGCGCCCTTTCCGACTCGACCGATGGCGATGGCGCGGTCGGCTCGACGGCGAAAGGCATCTTTACCGACCTCGCCGCGGGGCTGAAGGAATTCAATACGAACGCTGCGCAGTACCTGCGAAAACAGGGAGAGGTCAACCCGCGCGTCGGGAACCAGGTCGTCAAGGCCATCGTCTCCTCCGGATCGAGTTCCGTGCTCGGCGTCATCGGATTGGCTAACATTGACGGTAGCGCGGACGATTCGAGCAATCCGAATTCGCTGAATAACAAGGTACTGCTGTCGCTCCTTGGCTACGAAATCGCGGGGATACCCTGCCGCTCGTTCAACGGGGCCGGCGTCGAGGACACGACCAGCAACCAGTCCACTAACAATATTCCGCGCGTGAGCTGCAGGGGCGGCGCCACCATCACCCTCGAGGACTTTGTCACTGGTGGCGGACCGGGCTCGAGCCGGCCCGACTATCCGCTGCACCTGTACACCTGTCTCGATCCGACAGGTACGGCACCGTCGAGCGGTGGATTCGACCCGCAAATCTGCAGCCAGATCCGGGTGACCGACTTCAACTATCAAGGCATCGAGGGGTGGATCAACAGCATGTTGTTCGGCTCGCCCGACGACACCGGCGTCGATCCGGCGTCGATCGTCGGCATCATCAACAGCGGCACGAGCGGGCAGTTCACGACGGCGCAGCTGCAGTTCCTCCACCAGGCGAACTACCCGATCATTGCGCTCCTGCAGAAGACCAGCAACCCGGAGGCGCGGAAAAGCATGGCGCGCAGGATGCGGGTCGGAATCCGCAATTGCGTGGCCGCCCAACTCGGCAGCGCACTGTATCGGGGAGCCGCAGCCGTCGGCAATAACAATTCCTACGTGCTGACCGACGAGGCAAAGCACAACATCGAGCGGCTCCGGAACGACTTCCTGCAGCGGCAGCAAAGTTGCGACCATGACCGTTCGGTACTGGAAATCGCCCAGATGCTGAACCAGGCTGCGATCCTCAACGGCTTTACTAACCGGTAACCGCCATGTTTCCAGATCAAGTCATCTACACAGCCAATGGCGACCTGACGACGCTGAACGCGATCCTGAACACGGTGGCGATGGTGTGTCAGGAAGATATGCTGGTGTGGGGATTCGCGCTGCTTGCGGCGATCTGGTCGCTGCTCATGATGACGACCGCCGCCGCCGCCGGGGCGCCTGGCGGTACGGCCGGCGCCGATCTGGGGAAACGGGCGGTCGCCCTGCTCATTCCGTTTTGCCTGGCGATCTTCCTGACCTCCCCCACGCTGAAGACGACGGTGACGGTCGAAAGCGGCATGACCGGTGCGACGACCACGGTCGACAACGTCCCCATCCTGATCTCGATCGCGCCGGCAACGGCAAGCCTGGTGTCGACAAGCGTCGGCGACAAGGTCAGGACCGCGATGCAGTCGACCGGCACCGACTACGCCGCCATCTCTGCGGCCAACCGCGGCTTCATCAATCCGCTGAAAACGCTGCTGACGTCGCGCACCGCGGTGCTGCGGTTAGGAGGCATTCCGTCGAAGGTCAACGCAGTCCTGAGCGCTTGCCTGAATTCTGATTCCGGTGCCGATTACGCCCAGATCGCCGACCGGGTCCTCTTTGCCGGCAACCTGACCGGAGCGGCCGCCGGCCCGGCCCCGATTTCTGTGTGGACGGACGTAGGGTCCGAACGCACCTCGATCGGGATGTTACTGGCCGAGGCTGCGCAAAACACGACCGCGATCGTCACCCAGATTCAGGTAGGAACGAATCATATTGCAACGTGTGCGGACGCGGCCGCCCAAGTCGGCGCCGACATCGACGCGGCACTCAGATCCGACGCATTCCGTCGTGTCGTGCAGGGCGCAGTTAATGCGGCCGACCAGCCGAACGCGGACGGGGACTTCACGATTACGGGCATTGCAAGCCAGTACGCAGCGGTACGTACGGCGAACCTGACTTCTGGCGGGCTTGCCGGCGGCGTCGCTCAGGCCAATGCCGAGGTGATCAACCTGCTGTTTGCGGAGCTGGTAAAAAACGACCTGGACTGCCTGCGCGCCGACGGCACCAACAAGAGCACCTGCCTGGCGATGGCGGTGCAGGCGAATGAAATCGAGCGCAATAACATCCAGGCTGCAGCCAACGGCTTCGAATCGCTGATGTACGCCGGCGCGTTCGCCAACCAGATCACTGCCGTGATCATCGGGCTCGGTCCGGTGATCGTCCTGTTCATGATGTGGTCAGGCGTGGGTGTCGCGCGGAACATGAAGGTGGCCGTACACATGATCGTCTGGCCGCTGCTGATCATGAACGTGGGCGCGGAGCTCATCAATGGGATGATCTACATCCAGGTTTCGAACTTCATGCGTGCGATCGCGCAGGGCGGCTTCATCAACCAGTCGACCGCGGTAGAGGTCTACAAGAACTTCTCGCTCGAGATCGGCACGGCAAGTCACCTGATGGCGACCTTGCCGATCCTGATGTCGACCATCTTCGCGCTCGGTCAGTCGGCCGCACTGGTGAAGATCTCCGATTCGATGGCGTCGGGTTCGAAAGACGAGAGCAAGGCCGTCAACCCGGCACCGGTCGACGCGACACCGCTCGTCACGAACAGCAGTGTGGCGAAGGCCGAGCAGGGTGTCGGCGGCACGAACGTCAGTCTTACGGGCGCCGTGCCGGCGATCGCAACGAACGCCCAGTTTGGGAGTTTGCATCGCGAGGCCTCCAACAGCCTGACTTCCGCGCACCAGAAGATGCAGTCGATAACCGACGGGCAAACCAACATGCAGTCATGGACCCGCGCCTTCCAGACCGGGGACTACAAGAAGCTCGGGGTCACCGAGTCGACATTCAAGGCGTTGAGGGACGAGTACAGCCGCAACTATTCGGCGATCCAGGCCGGGAAATCGGGACATGCGGTCACTTCCGACAAGCAGAACGCGAACAATACACAGGAGAGCCTGGGCGCCAGCGCCGAGCTGACCGTCGGGCCTCCCCTATCGGGCAAAGGCGGGCTATTCGGCGTCAGCGGCGGGGCCACCATCAAGGGACAGCACACCACTTCCACTGGAGCGACCGACTCGATGTCCGCCGGCCGCAGGGTCGAACAGGACCAGAGTGTGGCGAAGTCGCAGGCACTGGCGAAGACGTTCAACACCGCGCTGCAGAGCGACAAGTTCAAAAATATCGGTACCGACGAGTCGCGCACGCTGCAGCACTCGCTTGGTGTGCAGCGGCAGTATGCCAAGACGCTGTCCGAGTCCAAGTCGCTTTCCGATGTCGCGTCGGATGCGGTCAAGAGATCGTCCGGCTTCGTGTCCCTCAATGCTCAAATCGGCGGCAAGGAAGTCGCCAACCAGATGAAGACGAATCCTGAATACCAACGCTTCCAGCTCAACCAGGGGCGTTTGTTCGGGAACTCTGCGGCAGCTCAGCCATACCTGGAGCGGGCGCGGCATGATATGGACGCGGGGGTGACAGACCGTATCGTCGGGGATGACCGGGCAAACGAAGCAATGGCGCGGCACCGCGCTGCCTACCTCTTGGCTTCCGAGGAGAACGCACGGCCGGAGGACCGGCTCCAAGCGAACGAGTTCCTGATGGGATCGGTAAATGCCATGATCGCAGCCCAGTTCGCGACGGCGGACCTCCAGCCTCGCGCCCATTTCGACATCGCTTCGCCGACGGATCATAGTGGCGTGAACGCGGCCGGACTGGTCAAGCAGGTTCCGACGGGACCGCGGGCCCAAGCTGCGAGCGGAACTGGCAAATCGGGTGCCGCAGGCGGCGAGCGGTCGGTGGCCGAGCAGCTTGTCGGCGGCTACACATTCGCCACCGAGGTCGCACATGGGGTCAAAGGCGTTGCCGACACGGTCCACGCGGATCGCACTTCGGGCGAACGGGCTGCGGCCGAGTCAGGCCTCGACCAGAACGGCAGCGGCACCAATGCGCGCGCCGTTGCCAATACGCTGCACAACACGGTGCTCTCAGGGAAGCGCACCGAGTTACCAGCGAAAAAATAAGTCGTTGTTTTCTCAATCCGTTAGCATGGGAGCAGGTCATGGACAAGAGACAAAATGCTTTCGCTGCACTCGCGGCGCACAAGATCAGCAAAAAGGAGAAGTATTCCTGGATCGCGGCCGGTGCCGCCATCGTCGTGCTGCTGCTGGCCTGGTGGGCTCGCAGCAGCGTGTGAGGAGGTCATATGTTTAAAAAATGGTTCTCGAAAATACCGAAGCTGTTCAGCCTGGGGACGACTTACCGCCCGAGCCGAGGGCCGGATCTCGGGCATGCGACGGGCATGAACATCGATGGGACGCCGATGGTGGGTAATGTCGACATCCGTGGCCGCAACTTCGGCACGGGTGACGGGCCATGGCGCCGTTGACGGCCTAGCGCGTGACGGCTGCAGCGCCGGCAATGCCGGCCAAAAAAAAGGGGCGATTTACAGGCAGGATCGCAAACACGATCTACTCGGCCGCACTGCTGGCGATGCTTTATGACTGGCCCCACCAGGTCTATCAGAAGCTCGGCCCACGCATGGGCGCGACTACTGCGCGCGAACAATTTATCGTCCAGGAAGTCGGCGACTATGCGCGCCGACTGCGTCTTCGACTCAATCCGACGTTCGTCATCGGGAGTGCCCCGGCGGCAGCCGGCGCGTTCTCGGGTAATGCCGTCATCGTCATTTCCCCCGCGATGCTCGACCTCGCAAAATTCACCGATACCGATGTGCGCTTCATCCTTGCCCACGAAGTCGGCCATGTGGCGCGATTGGACGCCTATCGGTTCTGGACGCGCTGGACCGATAGCGGCGCGGCAGCGCGCGAGCTCGACGCGGACCGGATCGCCGTCCGGCTGGTCGGATGTGGGGCAATGAAGGAAACCGTTGCGCGGCACTGGCACGAGTTCTTGAAAGGGTATCAGGAAGAAGGAGACCACCATCCGCATCCGGACACGCGCTTGATCGAAGTGTGTGGCCGGCCACGCAATGAGCAGTGATTGGCGGTCACGCCAGTCGATCGAGAACCGCGTCGTGGGGCGACGGCGGGTGCCAGGGTGATCGGTCGTTGCAGGAAGCTGGTATGTTTGGAGATCACGCTCGACGTTCGCGCGCGAAAGTCGAGCAGGTTTACTACCCGGCCTTTTGTCCCTCGGTCTCTTGGTCGGCAAGCGCCTCTTCCGTAGGTTTTTCTTCCGGCGAGATCGGTGTGAACTGAAGACCGAGCTGACCGAGGCTTGGAATACCGTCTCCCAACTCGAGTAACTGGTTTTCTTCCCGGAGCTTCAACACTTGGGCCTTTGCTTCGACTAGGGATATGTCACGATTTTTCCAGAGCAGGACTTTGATGCTCTTCTCGGTGACGTCATACATCCTGGCAATTTGGCCGATGCTCACACCCTTGTAGATGAGCTGAGTCCAGATGTCGTAACGCCTGTTGACGATATCACTCGTCGGTATCTTCAGCTTATGCCGGTAGTTGAACACCTGCATGTGATTGATGCCTTCAACACTACGGGCAATACGTGTGTCCGAGAAGCCCATCTCAAAGCCCTGACGAATCGCTGCCTTCTGGTCGGTTCTAAGCATGATTTGTTAAAGGCAGTATCGAAGTGGATGCCACAAAAAGTTGTAAAACAGTAATTATAAAGCAAGCCACCAAATCTATCACGTGTTTGTACCGTTAATGGTCAACTTTACCAGAGGGCCTTGCAGTTTTCGGCGCTGTCCATGAACGGTGCGTAGAATGGGGAGAATGATGGTGGGCGTGTGGCTTGTTTGCCTGGCCGCGATGTCTTGCCACAGAGGCATCTGTTATACTGTGTTTTTATACAGCATTGTATATGTCATGTTCGTCCGTGTCGCTCAGCTATTCGAAGATGGCAGACCCCTCCCCCGCCATCGGTCTATAACAGCCCAGCCTGTACACATGGGCTATCTTACCTTGACCGAACAGTATGACCAGGACTTCCGCCGCAGCATGACCTATGCTGTTCTACGCGATATAAAGGTCGGTGCTGACGTGCTGCCCCGCCTGCGCGATGCAGTGGTGCGTTGGATTGGGGACGGTTGCATGACGATCAGCGGCTTTGAACTCGACAATATAACGAAAGAATGCACGGTGCAGTCTTGGTACGTCCAAGTCGTTAACGATGACTCTGACAGCTGAACTGGCACCGGATTATGCGACTTTGCATAGCGGCTCGCCTCCCTCGACTGGCCCTTGAGGCGTTTTCCCGAGCATGCTCGGATCCAGGATATGCGTTAGTGGAACGAGCCAGTGACCGCAGTATTGGCATCGGCCTGGCGAGCAGCTATCAGCAACGGCATGCCCGCGGGGCATTCTCATGCTTACGCCCGACATGGAGATGTTTGACTGCGACGTATACCGCAAGCGTGGTTGCGGTATGCGCGGGCGCATGGCTTGCCGCAGTTCACATCTTAGGTGGCCCAGTGAATGGGATGTTGCGATTCAGTGCTCCAACGAATTTCCTTCACTGGATTATTGACCAGTTAGCTGGTCGTAAGGCGCCGACCATCGGTCCATTCGGGCTCCCAACTTTTGGCACCATTCTGTTCGTTTCCACCGGTCGCTACCCAGGAATCGCCTAGTTCATTCACGGCGATGGATCCAGGTCGCCAATGTTCGGGATTGTGTAACCCATCTACCCAGCCTTGCACGTTGCCGTCGAAAAACACTATCACACCGTCTCTGCCGGTATAGCCGCGCTGGGCACGCCAATACAGTGCCGCGACAACCATCGCCAAATGGGCCGCGCGCTCTTGTCCCTTTTGATCAAGCAGTAGGTCGCCTCCCCTTGCAAGCAAATTGAGTCCTGCTGCTGCATCAAGGACATCCCTGCTGGTTGTGTCAAGACTTGCTGTATCTAAAGCGAGGGCGGCGGGAATCAACTGGGATCGGCTCTGCACTAGTCGGCCAGCGGCTTGGTCGCTCAGCACGTCTACGGCATCTTGTAAGCTCATTTTCCGACCTCCGAAATGTAGCGACATTCTCGAGCTGTTTGTCTACCGGCACCAGTATAGCGCTGACCGTACAGCCATGTTCAGGCGCGGAAGACGATGCACATTTCACCTAGCTGAGCCATCGAATTTGTATTCCTCAGACACGCGAGAGCGAGATATGACATGTAGCAACGTTGAAATCTCAAGCTACACACTTTCGCGCGCGAAAGTCGCATGGACTTGTTTTGGTGTAGGGCCGTCATCTACGGGGGTACTTCCAGTAGCTGAAATGCAATACCTGACATTCTTAACTGAACTGCGTACTTGGTCGTTATTGAAGAAGCTGCAATAGATAAGCAAAGGCTACGCTGGGGCCATCGGTATCGTACGGTAGATGAGGTGGTCGGAAATCGCGGCCCATGCGCGATTATTTCGCTGCACTCGCTTGGTCCTTAGGTGTACCAACCCCGGCTGCCTCCTCCAGTGAGGAGTTCATCTTGCTGAGCATGGCATACCCCAGCGCTGCGGCACCAAGAATGATGATCAAGCCGAAGCCAGAAATTAATGAGGTGCCGATATCGCGTAACCAGCCGCCAAGTGTCTTCTTTTCGTCGAACCGGGCCTCAATGCGAGTCATGGACGATGCAACCTGGGACTCAAGCGAAGTAAATTTGGTCGCTAGTTCAGACTGCACAACTTCGGCAGCAAGAACTGCCATTTTTTCTTCAAGCAGCTTGTTCGCAAACAGCGTAGCTAGTTGTTCCCCTCGCTGCTTGAAGCTTGCTACACTTTCTGGAAGTGCCAAAATCCTGACGAATTCCTTTTCCTCGTCCGGAGAGGGTTGACGACCATGATCAAGGACGAATTTGTCACGCCATTCCACTTTGCTTCGCTTATATACGAAGTAAGCTAGCGCGCCCGGAACATCGTTGGGACCAGAAACCAGAAGTGGATAAAGATATTGCAAATGTTACTTGCCCTTCTGTAGTTCCAACGAGGTTTCAATTACAGCGCCCGATGTTGCTTTGACAAGATCGCCGCTTGAGAATTGGACAGTAGTAAGAAGTTTTCTGGTTCGATCAGAAAGTTGGGGGGGCGAGTTGCTGTTCATCTTCTCGCCGACGCGACGCACGTCTTCACGAGAGAAAACCGGGCTGAATGCAAACATGGTGCCTCCTTGGCAGTTTGTATCGCTAGCATTCAGTATACCACGTGAACCCTAGCCTAGGAGCAGTGAAGAAATGCTTATAACCAACATCTTCTGTTGCGGTGCGGCGTACTGTACCTCATCAATCATCACACATATAACAGACATGTAGCCCTATGTTCTTGACTCGCACGCGTTGACTGCTCCGGCCCTCGCGGAGACTAGCCAGTCAGGCCGAGAAGGCTCGACTGCTCAGTTGTCAGGAATACTGTTGGCGCAGCTTCGGTTGGCACTATGTAGCCGGGCGGCGAGCAGGCGATTCAGTAGGCCCTCCATCATTGCCACCTCCGAAGCGACCGAACGGCTTGATTCGCCCTCTCAAGAAACTCTTGACTTTCCCACCGTTGTAAGCCCCATGATTCTTCTCACACTTTACAGAAGGAGGTTCGCATGGAGTTTCACATCGACAACATGACCTGTGGCGGCTGTGCACGGGGCGTTACAAGGGCTATTCAATCGGTCGACGCCAATGCACAGGTAACCGCTGATCCGCCGAAGCGCACCGTGCAAGTTGTGGCATCTGCTACACGCGCCGAGATCGAGCACGCTCTGACCGAAGCAGGTTTTCCGCCGCGGGCTTTATGACGTCCCCGCCCCGGCCGGATTGCACGTCCGGTTTTACGGACCTCATGCCCGGCAGGGGCTTGTTGTTGCGCTCAATAAAAGCCGCGGTTCCCAAGCCGCGCAGCCTGGAGCGCGGTTTTAGTTACTTTCCCACCGACGCCATGTTGCGGAAGACCGACGTCATGCCCGGTTGCAGCTGAGACATCGCGTCACCCTCGTCAGGATGTTCGAGCTTTGCCAAAATCGGACAATCCGGTCTCTCATCACCTGCGCAACAGCTGACCAGCTCCTGCAAGGTGTCTGCCATTTCCCGCAGACTTTCAATCCGCTTTTCAAGCTCGACAATGTGGGCCTGCGCCAAACGTTTGACGTCGGCGCTTTGCCGTGCGCGATCGCTCCACAAGCTGAGCAATTCCCCAATTTCCGCTACCGAAAACCCGAGATCCCGTGCACCGCGGATAAACCCCAAGCGGTGCACATCGTTCCGTGCATATGCACGGTAGCCCGACCCGGTGCGGGCTGCGGGTGGGATCAGCCCGGTGTCCTCGTAGTAGCGGATCATCTTGGCTGACACGCCCGATGTCTTGGATGCTTCACCGATGTTCATCTGTTTTCTCCCTTTTCATTCACCAATTAGCGGCGGCCTGAAGCCCCGCAGGCGCAACGCATTGCCCAGGACGAAAACGCTGGACAATGCCATCGCGCCGGCGGCAAAGACCGGCGACAGCAAGACGCCATTAATTGGGTACAGCATGCCGGCTGCCAGGGGAATCAAGGCAGTGTTGTAGGCGAAAGCCCAGAAAAGATTCTGGCGGATGTTACCGATGGTCGCTTTCGACAGCGCGATGGCGTTAGGTACGCCCTGCAAACTGCCCGACATCAGCACCACGTCCGCGGCTTCCATCGCAATGTCGGTACCGGTCCCAATCGCAAGGCCCACCTCGGCCTCAGCCAACGCTGGAGCATCATTGATGCCATCGCCCACATAAGCCACGGCCCCGTGCGCAGCGCGAAGGTGCTGGATCGCTTCGACTTTACCTTCGGGTAGTACCTCAGCAACAACCTCGTCGATACCGAGACGTGCCGCGACCGCCTTGGCGGTACGTTCGTTATCTCCGGTGATCATCGCGACCTTTAGACCCAGCTGATGCAGCGCCGAGATCGCAGCTGGCGTGCTCTCCTTGATCGGGTCGGCGACGGCGATGATCGCGGCCAGGAAACCATCGATTGCTGCGTAGAGCGGTGATTTTCCTTCGCGACCCAGCCTCTCGGCGGTTTGCGCGAACGTCCCGACATCCAGGCCCAGCGACCGCATGTAGCGGTCTGCTCCGATCTCCACGCGCACGCCCTCGACATTGGCACACACACCCATCCCGGTGACGGATTCAAACTCGGCCGACGCGGCAAGCACAACGCCTTCCTTCTCAGCAGCCTCGACAATAGCGCGGGCAATCGGGTGTTCCGAGCGCGACTCCACGGCTGCAATGTAAGCCAATACATCGGCTCGCATGAACGTGTCGACCACTTCGAGATCGGTCAGCACTGGTTTCCCTTCGGTCAAGGTTCCGGTTTTGTCCACCGCCACCACTTTGGCGTCCTTCAACAGTTGCAGCGCCTCGCCCTTTCGAAACAACACCCCCAGCTCCGCGCCGCGCCCGGTACCGACCATGATCGACGTCGGTGTCGCCAATCCCATGGCGCACGGACAAGCAATGATGAGCACGGCAACGGCGTTCACCAAGGCGAAAGTCAGCGCTGGTGAAGGGCCAAAAGCCAGCCAGACCAGGAAGGTGATCGAGGCAGCAATCATCACGGCCGGAACGAACCACATCGTTATCCTGTCGACAACAGCCTGGATCGGCAGTTTAGAGCCCTGTGCCTGTTCGACCAGACGAATGATCTGGGCAAGCACGGTATGCCCTCCCACCGCCGTGGCGCGGAGAGTAAAGGCGCCCCTCTGATTGACAGTCCCGCCCACCACTGCGCTCCCGGCGCGTTTCTGTACCGGGACAGGCTCGCCGGTGATCATGGATTCGTCGACGTAACTGTCGCCGCCGGTGAGCTCTCCGTCGACTGGGACACGCTCGCCTGGACGTACTTCGACGACTTCGCCAGCTACGACATCGCCAATTGGTATATCGATCGGGCGCCCGCTGCGTACCACGTGGGCCACTTTCGGCTGCAGGCCCACCAGCCGCTGAATGGCCTGTGAAGTACGTCCCTTTGCCTGGGCTTCCAAAAATCGTCCCAGCAGGATCAGCGCCACGATCACGGCAGCCGCTTCGAAGTAGACGTTGACCGTGCCAGCCGGCAGCACGCCAGGCTTGAATGTAGCAACCGCCGAGTACGCGTATGCCGCCAGCGTACCGAGCGCCACGAGCGAATTCATGTCGGGTGCCAGTCGCAGCAGCGCGGGAAAACCTTTCGTGAAGAAGCGGCGCCCCGGGATCAGTAGCACCAGCGTCGTCAGCAAGAACTGCAGGTACCAGCTCGACTCTCGGCCGACGGTGTCCATTACCCAATGGTGCATGGACGGAATCAGATGGGAGCCCATTTCGAGAATAAACACCGGCAACGCGAGAGCGGTCGCAATCACCAGGTCACGCTTGATCGACAGTCGCTCCGCGTCCTTTCTCGATGCAGCGTCGTCATCGCCGGAGCGGGCAAGGGCATCGAGGATACGCGCGTCGTATCCCGCTTTGTCGATCGCTGCCACCAGAGCGTCGGTCGCTGCCGTACCCCGTACCGTTGCACGCTCTGTGGCGAGGTTTACCGTAGCCTGAGTCACGCCTGGCACGGCCCGGAGCGCACGCTCGACGCGCCCGACGCATGACGCGCAGGTCATGCCTTCGACCGATAGTTCGATTGTCTGCGCAGGAACATCGTAGCCAGCCTTCTCGATCGCCTGCACCAGGGCAGCACGTTCGACAGTAGCGTTTCTGCGTGGTCGTACTTCAGCCCGCTCCGTCGCGAGGTTGACTGCGACACTGCCCACGCCCTCGACCTTTCGAAGTGCCGCTTCGACCCGCCCGACACAGGACGCGCAGGTCATCCCCTCGATTGGCAGGCTCATGATCGACGCGCCGACGCCCGCCAGATTCTTGTTCGACATACTGGTCATTCCTAACTTAGTGTTCACCATACTGACACCGTACACCTTGCCATCATGGGAGGGTCAAGAGAAACCTGGATCGTTATCGTGCACAGTAGGTACCCCTGACTTGCACACCACTCGCGAAATTCTTTGGATGTCCGATATTCATCGGCAAATGAGTCCATTACGCTGAGTTCGTTATTGCCCGCGGCGCCTCCCCCCTAATCGCGGCGAAATAGAGGCCGACAGACGCGACGGCGACGCCAAACAGCACTCCGAGCAGCAGAGTCGGCGTTCCACCCTGGCCAAGTACCCACGCCGCGATAATCGGTCCGCTCGCCTTTGCCAGCAGTGCCGGGCCAGCCAATGCACCGGAAATGGCGCCGTAGTTTTCGCTGCCGAACATCGCTTGCGGCAAAGTGCCGCGAACGATCGTGATGATGCCGTTGCTGAGACCATACAAGATGCAGAAAACCGCAACTGCCCACGCCTGGGTGCCAAACCAGAGAACGGCGACGAGCGCGGCAGGCAGTGCGCTGAAACAGAACTTCCCGACGGTCTGCGGCGCTGTGTTACGGGCGACTGTCCGCTCCAGGATACGGCCGGCTACCTGCATGGGGCCGATCAGCATGGCGACCAGGATTGCTACGCGAGCGCTGTGCCCTAGTCCCTGCAGCAGCGGGATTAGGTGAACGGACAGCGCGGAGAAAACGAAAATATTAGCCGAGAACGCCATCGCCAGCTTCCAGAACGCCGGGTGGCGCACTGCCTCGGCCAAGGTATGGCCGCGTTGCGCTACAGTGACCGGACGCCGTGACAATGGCTGCTCACGGCCCAGCAGCAGGTGCAGCGGCAGGCATACCAGCAGCTGCAAGGCGCCGAACCAAAGGTAGCTGTCGCGCCAGCCGACAGACATATTCAAGGCCTGCGTCAGCGGCCAGAAGATGGTGCTGGCGAAGCCCGCGAACAGGGTCAGGGTCGATATCGCCTGGCGTCCGGCGCCCGCGAACCTGCGGTTAATCGTGGCAAACGCCGCCTCGTACAGCGTCAGGCTCATTGCAAGGCCGAGAATCGTCCAGGCCGTGACATAAGCCACCGGGCTGCGGCTCTCGCTCAGCAGGAAAAAGCCGATGGCGCACACGACCGAGCCCGCGCCCATGACCATCTGGCCACCGTTGCGATCGAGCAGGATGCCGATCGGCGTCGCCACCAGGCCGGCGATTAGCAGGCTCCACGAATAGGCGCCGAAAACGAGTGTCGGGCTCCACCCGAGCTCACGCTGGATACTCGGTGCAAGGATGCTGAACGCGTAATACAGCGATCCCCAGGAGACAATCTGTGTACAAGCAAGGATGCCAATGGTGCGCCACTGGGTAGTCATAGGTCCTCGTTCATGAGCAGGCGGCGCACGGCACCACCGGAATCGACATCGCTTAGGCGCAGCCTGCCGGCTTGGCCGATGGCGCAAGGTTCGGCAGCGAGGGGCAGCCACATCCGCCCTTCCCTTGCTCCTTCGCCTCTGCATCTGCAACGCAGCACGCAGTTTCCTGGCTCGGCGCTGGCCCGCCACAGCAAGCGGATGCCACCGGTTCGCTGGCGTACGCTTGCCGGGTGCTGCAGACACCGGTCTCCGGCAGTTCCAGCTGCACGTCGTCGGCGGCAAGCATGTCGCCAGCCAGGGCGGCGACCACCGAGCGCACCTGCTCATAGCCGGTCGCCATCAGGAAGTTTGGCGCCCGCCCGTAGCTCTTCGCGCCAACTGCATAGTATCCGTGTTCCGGATGCGCCAGCTCGCGGTGACCGTGGGGGCGTACCGTACCGCAGCTGTGTTCGTTCGGGTCGATCAACGGTGCCAGCAGGTCGGTACTCTCCAGCCAGGGGTCGTTGCGCACCCGCAGTTCACGCGTGATGCCGAGGTTCGGGCGGGCGCCGGTGGCAGCGATGATCTCGTCGATGCCGTCGATGGTCGCGCCGGTATCGCCGCTCACCGTGATACCGCTGGCGGTGGCGGCAAGGGACGCGATCCGGAATTCCTCGTGCAGCTCCAGCCTGCCCGACTGCTTGAGCGCCTTCAGGCGCATGCCCAGCAGGCCCCGCGCCGCCAAGCCGTCAGCTTCGCCCCCGCCAAACAGCCTGGCACTCTGGCGTCCGCGGATGACCCAGATCAGGCGGGTGCCAGGCACCTGCTCGGCCAGTGTTGCCAGGGCCAGCAAGGAGCCCGCGGCCGAATGCCCGGTCCCGGTCACGAGTACGCGTCGACCGGCGTAGCGTTGCCGCTCCACGCCGAGTACGTCCGGCATGCCATAAGCAATCCGGTCGCGCAGCGCACTTTCGCCCTGGGCTGGCAGCCCCCCGGCGCCGAGCGGATTGGGCTGCGACCATGTCCCGGTGGCGTCGATCACGGCGCTGGCCAGGTATTCACGCTCACCTTCAAGCGTGGCTGCGCGGATCACGAATGGGGCATCCTTGCGGCCGCGGGTCTTGACCTTGTCGAATCCGGCGCGGGTGATCGCGACGACGCGGTGCCCGAGCCTGAGGCCGGCGGCGAGCGCGGGTAGCGCGGCGAGCGGCTTCAGGTAGTGCTCGACGATCTCTCCTGCGGTGGGCAAAGCTTCCGGCTCGGGCGCTTGCCAGCCGGCTGCCAGGAGCAATCCTCGGGCTACCTTGTCGACGTTGTACTGCCATGGCGAGAACAGGCGCACGTGGCGATAGCTTTCCAGGTTGCTGGCCACCTGTGCACCCGCTTCCAGGATCAGCGGCGTGAAGCCACGCGCCACAAGGTGAGCCGCCGCAGCGAGGCCGACGGGACCAGCCCCTAGCACGGCGACAGGAAGCGTTTTGTTGAGGATGTTGTTCATGTTGTCTCCCAAGTCATCAAGTTAAATATGTCAGTTGTGGATCACGTTAGGTATTCGTCGAACTACGAATAAGACGGCAAAAAAATTTTAGAGATTCCCGATCATTCGCTTAAGCTGCTTAAGCCGGTCCGCGTTCACGCAATAGCAGACACGCTGCTCGTCTGCCGAGCCGATGATCAGGCCGGCCTGCTTGAGCACGCTGACATGCTGCGAAATCGTCGATGCGGCGAGCGGCAGGATATCGGCCAGGCTGCCGAAGTAACAGGCGCCGTAGGCCGACAGGTAATTGAGCAACTGGACACGCGCCGGATGGGCAAGCGCCTTGCACAACATGGCGAGTTCATCAGCGTTTATCTCAGGCGCGGCAGCGTCGTTCTTCGGTGCACAGCAGGTCGTCATATCGTTCGTTCGTAATTCGGCAATCAACGAATGAAGAATAAACCGCATGTCATGAAGCTGTCAATATATTTCGATAATCTTGGAACCGTCGTATTGCTCGGGTATGATCCCGACATCTTGCAAATCATCGAATGGGAAAGCCATGGATACCAAAGCAATACTCGCAGCGCTCGCGGCCCTGGCACAGGAAAGCCGACTGGCGGTATTTCGGCTGCTTGTACAGGCCGGGCCGGCTGGGCTCGCCGCCAGCAAGATTGCCGAACACCTGGACATCCCTCCCTCGTCGTTGTCGTTCCACCTGAAAGAGTTGTCGCATGCAGGTCTGCTCTCTTCCAGGCAGGACGGACGCTTTGTGATTTATTCCGCGAACGTCGAAACCATGAACGGGCTGATCGGGTTTCTGACGGAGAACTGCTGCGGGGGCGTGCCCTGCGACGCAGCCGCTGGTGATGTGTGCAAGGCGGGGTGAAGCCGGCCACGAACGGACGCTATCCATCCAATTGAAAGGGAATCTCATGCAAGACAAGGTCTATAACGTCCTGTTCCTTTGCACCGGCAACTCGGCGCGCAGCATCATGGCCGAAGCACTGCTCTCGACTGTAGGCAAGGGGCGCTTTCGCACCTTCTCGGCCGGTAGTCACCCAGCCGGCTCCGTCCATCCGTTGGCGATCGAACAGGTGCTCGCCACTGGTTACCCAATCGACCAGTTGCGCAGCAAAAGCTGGGACGAGTTCGGCAGCCCAGGCGCGCCGCACATGGACTTCATCTTTACCGTCTGCGACAAGGCGGCTGGGGAAGCATGCCCGTATTGGCCTGGCCATCCGATCTCCGCGCATTGGGGCTTCGAGGATCCTGCCGCCTGCACGGGTAGCGAGACCGAGCGGCGTGCCATGTTCCAGAAGATATTCCGCCAGATCCTGGCACGCGTGAACGTATTCGCCAGTCTTCCGCTGCACATGCTCGAGAAGAACGCGCTCCAGGCCGAAGTGAACGCCATCGGCCAGACACCTGTTTGACACTTTAAACCCACCACAAATCACATGAACGTACTGTTTCTCTGCACTGGCAACTCCTGCCGCTCTGTCCTCAGCGAGGGCACTTTCAATCATCTCGCCCCGGAAGGCCTGAAGGCGATCAGCGCCGGTAGCCAACCAACGGGCTGGCTGCATCCGCGCGCCGTCGCGCTCTTGAACCGTAAAGGGATCTCGACCGAGGGCTACTACAGCAAGTCGTGGGACGACTTGCCGGTAATGCCGGATATCGTCGTGACCGTCTGCAGTAGTGCTGCCGGCGAGACCTGTCCTGCTTACCTCGGTCCAGTGCTGCGCACTCACTGGGGCCTGGAAGACCCGAGCCACGTCGTCGGCACTGACGAGGATATCGAAGAGGCATTCGAGCGGACGTATGAAATCATCCTGGCCCGTACGCAAGCCTTCCTGGCCTTGCCGCTCGAAGAGCTCAAAGCTGACAAGGCCCGGTTCAAGGCCGAGCTCGACCGCATCGGCACCCTGCTCCCTTGAGCTGCGCGTCCCGCATGACGCGGGACGCTGTTATCGACGCTTCAACTTATTGACCTGCTGACTAGGACCCTTTGTGCTCATCGCATTCCTGATTTTCTTCGTTACCCTCATTTTTGTCATCTGGCAGCCCCGCGGGCTGGGCATCGGCTGGAGCGCTAGCGCCGGTGCCGTCGTCGCCCTGCTCGCCGGCGTTATCGACATAGCCGACATCCCTGTGGTGTGGGGCATCGTCTGGAATGCGACGGGAGCTTTCGTAGCCGTCATCATCATTAGCCTGCTGCTCGACAAGGCAGGCTTCTTCGAGTGGGCGGCCCTGCATGTGGCGCGCTGGGGTAAAGGCAATGGCCGACGCCTGTTCATCCTACTGGTCTTGCTCGGCGCAGCGGTGGCGGCCTTGTTCGCCAACGATGGCGCGGCACTGATCCTCACGCCGATCGTCATCGCCATGCTCGTTGCGCTGCGCTTTTCAGCAAAAGCCACACTCGCTTTCGTCATGGCGGCCGGATTCATTGCCGATACCGCCAGTCTGCCGCTGGTCGTGTCGAACCTCGTCAACATTGTTTCGGCCGACTACTTCGACATCAGCTTCGCGCGCTATGCGGGGGTGATGGTGCCGGTTAATCTGGTGTCGGTGGCAGCAACGCTCGGGGCACTCACTTGGTTCTTCCGCAAGGACATTCCAGCGAACTACGACCTGGCACAATTGAAGCGCCCCGAAGAGGCCATCCATGACCGCGCAACGTTTGTTACCGGCTGGTGGGTCCTGGCAATGCTTCTGGTCGGCTTCTTCTGGCTTGACGACATCGGCGTCCCGATCAGCGCCGTGGCAGCAGTGGGGGCGGCCCTGCTGCTGGCGGTGGCCGCACGCGGGCACCGCATATCGACACGCGCGGTGCTGCGCGGCGCCCCGTGGCAGGTTGTCGTATTCTCGCTCGGTATGTACCTGGTCGTGTATGGACTTCGCAATGCGGGCCTGACCGACTACCTGACGAATGTACTGGATATTTGTGCGCAGTATGGCGTGTGGGGCGCGGCCCTCGGCACTGGGTTCATCACGGCGATCCTGTCCTCGATCATGAACAACATGCCGACCGTGCTGGTGGGCGCGCTGGCGATCGACGCCACCGCCACCACGGGCGTGGTGCGCGAGGCAATGGTCTACGCGAACGTCATCGGCGCCGACCTCGGGCCGAAGATCACGCCGATCGGCAGCCTCGCCACCCTGCTCTGGCTGCACGTGCTGGACGCGAAGAATATCCATATCGCGTGGGGCTACTATTTCCGAGTCGGTATCGTGCTGACGCTGCCGATCCTCTTCGTCACCCTGTGCGCGCTTGCCCTGCGCCTGAGCTAAGAAAGGTTACAGAAACGTGGACGTCACCATTTACCACAATCCGGACTGCGGTACTTCGCGCAATACGCTGGGTTTGATTCGCAATGCCGGTATCGAGCCGACGATCATCGAGTACCTGAAGAATCCGCCCGACCGGGCAACCCTGGTCGATCTCATATCGCGGGCAGGACTGTCGGTACGCGAGGCTGTCCGCGAGAAAGGTACTCCGTTCGCCGAGCTCGGTTTGGACAACCCAGGGACCACCGACGAGCAGTTAATCGATGCGATGCTTGCGCATCCGATCCTGATCAATCGCCCCTTCGTGGTGACGCCGTCAGGTGTCCGCTTGTGTCGACCTTCCGAGGCGGTCCTGGATATCCTGCCCGTGCCACAGAAAGGTGCCTTCACGAAAGAAGACGGCGAGCTTGTGATCGATTCCGAAGGTAAGCAAATCAAATGAGTAAGATCCCGAACCTCCCCAACATCCAACCGGAGCTGCTCGACATGCCGACCGTCGAAAAGCTCGCACCGGTTGGCGACATGAACCACCCGCCGCGCATCCTGATGCTCTACGGCTCCCTACGCGAACGCTCCTTCAGCCGCTTTCTCACGTACGAGGCCGCGCGCATTCTCGAGCAGTTCGGTGCCGAGGTGAAGATCTTCGATCCGATGGAGTTGCCGATGGTCGGCAGTGTGCCGGAAACCCATCCAAAAGTGGTCGAACTGCGCGAGCTGTGCCTGTGGTCCGAGGGCCAGGTCTGGTGCAGCCCTGAGCGCCACGGTGCAATCACTGCAGTGATGAAGAATCAGATCGACTGGATACCGCTTGAGATGGGCGCGATCCGCCCGAGCCAGGGGCGCACGCTGGCAGTCATGCAAGTTTGTGGTGGGTCGCAATCGTTCAACGTCGTCAACACTCTGCGACTCCTGGGGCGCTGGATGCGCATGTTCACGATCCCGAACCAGTCTTCGGTACCGATGGCCTATAAGGAGTTCGATGATGAGGGTCGCATGCGTCCCTCGGCATACTACGACCGCGTGGTCGACGTCATGGAGGAGTTATTCAAATTTACCCTCTTGACGCGGGGTCGCACGGACTATTTGACAGATAGGTATAGCGAACGTAACGAGCGCGCCCAGAAGGCGATTGACCGGCAGCTACAAAAAATCTGAATCGTGAAGGAAATCAGGCGCCTTCCCGTCCTGGTTTCCCTCGATACACCTGTTTCACCTTCCCTTACTCCACCCGGAAACGATGATTGCCATGCCGAACAAGGCAATTGCCGCCCCCGCCCAGTCCAGCGTCGATAACTTCACCCCATCGACGAATCTCAGCCAGACCAGGGCGGTCGCGACGCAGACGCCGCCGAAGGCTGCGTACACCCGCCGCTAGCCGCCGGATGCAGAGTAAGTAACCAGACAAAAATCGCGAGACTGGCCGCTGCCGGCACCAGGAGCCAGATCGAGCCGCCCTTGCGCAACCAAAGATAAGGCAGGAAGCAGCCGACGATTTCGGCGATGGCGGTGGCGACAAATAGCAGTGTAGTTTTCAGTATCAACGCAGTTCTCATCCAGAAGCAACACTGCAGCATTATAGCTGGGCACCGTTTTGCTGCGCTCGCTCACTAGCCCTCCGCATAAGGTGCAAAAGCAAAACGATGCCCCATGCTATACTTTTCTCCATGGCCGCCCGACGCTTCATCTATCTCGTCTTGACGATCCTCGCTCTTCAGCTCAGCTGGAGCGTGGTCGCTGCGTATTGCGAGCATGAGTCGGGCCGTGCCGCTCAGCATTTCGGACACCACTCGTCCGAACCCGATGGCCACAAGGTCGCATTCGACGGGAAGGACCAGCCCTCTGGCCCGGCGAAGAAAGCAAGCATGCATTCGCACTGCTCGTCCTGCGCCCACATCTCCCTGTCCTTCGATGCTCTTCCTGTAGCCGTAGCGATCCTGGAGCCTGTTCGCCTCGTGCCGCCGGCTGCTTCGCTGCACTACTCTTCCCTGTACTCCGACCGGCCCGAGCGGCCCCAATGGATCTCCGCCGTCTGATTCGGCGGCAGATCGTATACATCCACTCATCGTTGTGCGGGAGGCCGGAAGGCCATCCCGATACGTTTCGCTGCTGAATAGCCTTCGTTTTCAATAACCGGAGTTATTCATGCATTCCAAATTTTTCGTCCTCGGGGCGGCTGTGCTATTTGCACAGGCGCTGCCGAGTGCTGCGCAGATCACAGCGCAGCCGGTTTTACCTGGCGCACCCCAGCAGCCCTCCCCGGCCACGAGCTCGCCCCTGACGCTCGAGCAGGCCGTTGCCAAGGCCCTGGCGGCCAATCCGACACTGCGCGCAGCCGCACTTGACGTAGCAATTGCCGAGGGTACGCGCCGCCAAGCCGGCGTGTTTCGCAATCCCGAGGTCTCGTTTGTTCGCGAAGGAACACAGCACGGTGCCCGCACCCAAACAGTCCAGCTTAGCCAGGTGCTCGAACTCGGAGGCAAGCGTTCCGCCCGCATCAGACTCGCAGAGAGCGAGCGTAGCCTTGCCTTGGGAAATCTTGGCGTTGCGCGCACAGACTTGCGCGCCGACGTTACCACCGCCTATTTCGACGCACTTGGTGCGCAGGAGCGGCTGCAAGTGGCCCAGGCTTCGCTCGACGTGGCCGGCAAGGCTGCCTATGCAGCGGAAAAACGGGTCGCAGCCGGGCGAGTGTCGCCGGTCGAACAGGATCGCGCCGGCGTAGCCCAGGCATCGGCCCGGCTCGAGCTTTCCCAGGCCCAGAGCGAACTGTCCATCGCCTTGCACACGTTGGCTGCCTATTGGGGGGAGACCACTGCGGTATCGCAGCCCCTCGCGCCCCCCGAGCTGGATCTGGCGCCTGCCCCGGCGCTGGACGAGCTGCAGCGGCGGCTGGACGCCTCGCCCCAGCTGCGGCGCTCCCGCCTGCGGGTAGAGCGCGAGCAAGCGCAGGTCGGCCTCGACCGTTCCCAGCGCATGCCCGATTTGACGCTCATTGCCGGCAGGCAGAAGGATGACGAAATCGGCCGCTCGCAAACCGTGCTCGGCGTTTCGCTGCCAATTCCGTTGTTTAACCGGAACCAGGGCAGCCTCCAGGCGTCGCTTTCCCGGGCTGAAAAGGCACGTACTGAACTTGAAGCGGAGCAGCTGCGCCTGCACCAGTCGCTGACGGCCACCTACCAGCGGGCACAGCTCTCCGGCGAACAGGTACGCACCATGCGCCAGGAAATTTTGCCAAGGGCACAGCGCGTGTTCGATGCAGCCGTCACAGGATTTGAAGCAGGCAAGTTCAGTTTCCTCGACGTCCTCGACGCCCAGCGTACGCTCCTGCAGACCCGCACCCAGTACATCCAGGCGCTGTACGACCGCTACCGTGCCGTCGCAGACCTTGGCCGCTATGTCGACATCGACGGCGCCACCTCGAAAAACAGGATATCCCCATGAAACTCAACATCGACAAAAAGTCCGCCTTCTCCATCCTGGCCGTTGTTGCCGTAGGTATTGTTCTTGCGATTGCCATTCTGTTCTGGAAGAAAGACGCCCCGGCCGGTGAAGGCGAAACCGAACACGCTGAGGAAACGACGGAAAAATCTGCCGCCAAAGGGGGGCATGCGGAAGGCAAGGAAGAAGGCCACGCCGACGCCGCGCCCCGCCTGATCAAGATGACGTCCCTGCAAATCCAGAGCGCCGGCATCGTTACCGCCAAGGCAAGCGCCGCCAGCGTCGACACGGCAGTGACCCTCCCTGGCGAGGTGCACTTCAACGAGGACCGCACGGCGCACGTGGTCCCCCGTGTTGCGGGTGTGGTCGAATCGGTCTCCGCCGCACTCGGCCAGGATGTCAGGAAGGGCCAGGCACTGGCCGAGATTGCCAGCCCGGAGCTCGCTGAACTGCGCAGCGCTGCCCTCGCGGCCGACAAGCGTGTCGGTTTCGCGCGTGTGACCTACGAACGCGAGAAGAAGCTGTGGGAAGACAAGATCTCGGCCCAGCAGGATTACCTGCAGGCCGAACAGGAGTACCGCGAGGCCCAGATCGAAGCGCAGTCTGCACGGTCGAAACTGACCGCGCTGGGCGCCGGGTCCGGCTCGGGCGCCCTGAATCGCTATGTCTTACGCGCGCCGTTCAACGCCGTGGTGGTCGAAAAGCACCTTGCCCAGGGCGAGGCCGTCAAGGAAGACGCCAATGCCTTCGTACTGTCCGACCTGTCGAAAGTGTGGGTACAGATTGCCGTCAGCCCCAAAGACCTGGGAACAATCAGTGTCGGCCAGAGCGTGACCATCCGGTCTCCGGCCGGCGGCGAAGCAGTCAACGGCAAGGTGAGCTACGTGGGCAACCTGCTGGGTGAACAGACCCGGACCGCAACCGCCCGCGTCGTGGTCGATAACCCAGGCCTCGCCTGGCGCCCCGGCTTGTTCGTGAATGTGTCAGTGGTACGCGGCAAGAAGGAGGCCGCCGTCACAGTGCAAGCCGACGCTGTACAAACGGTCGAAAACAAGCCGGTCGTGTTCGTCAAAACGGCGGACGGCTTCCAGGCACGGCCAGTCACCCTTGGCGCGAGCGATGGCAAGGTCGTGGAAATCGTTCAGGGGATGGCCGCCGGTGCCGAATACGTTGCAACGGGAAGCTTCGTTGTGAAGGCCGAGCAAGGCAAGGGTAGTGCCGAGCACGAACACTGAACGAGGAACCAGACATGTTTGAACGAATAATCCGCTTCGCCATCGAGCACCGATGGCTCGTCATGGTCGCTGTCGTCGCGATGGCTGCCGTCGGCATCTACAACTACCAAAAGCTGCCGATCGACGCAGTTCCTGACATTACCAACGTCCAGGTCCAGATCAACACGTCGGCGGCCGGCTATTCGCCGCTCGAAGTCGAGCAGCGCGTCACCTTCCCGATCGAGACGGTCATGGCCGGCCTGCCTGGCCTGGAAGAGACCCGCTCGCTGTCGCGCTACGGCCTGTCGCAGGTAACCGTCATCTTCAAGGACGGGACGGACATCTATTTTGCCCGCCAGCTCGTCAACCAGAGGATCCAGGAGGCCAGGGAAAACCTGCCTGCCGGGGTTGTGCCGATGATGGGACCGATCTCCACGGGCCTGGGCGAAATCTACCTGTGGACGGTGGAGAGCGAGCCCGATGCGAAGAAGCCCGATGGCACGCCCTACACGCCGACCGACCTGCGCGAAATCCAGGACTGGATCATCAAGCCGCAGTTGCGCCAAGTGGCCGGCGTCACCGAAATCAACTCGATCGGTGGCTACGCCAAGGAATACCTGATCGCGCCTGACCCCGCCAAGCTCAGTTCCTATGGGCTGTCGCTGTCCGACGTCGTCGGTTCGATCGATCAGAACAACAATAATGTCGGCGCCGGCTATATCGAGCGCCGCGGCGAGCAGTTCCTGATCAGGGCGCCGGGCCAGGTACGCACCCTCGACGATATCCGCAACACCATCCTCAGCAACGTCGATGGCGTCCCGATCCGCATACGTGACGTGGCAACCGTCGATATCGGCCGCGAGCTGCGGACCGGCGCGGCGACCGAGAATGGCCGCGAAGTCGTGCTGGGGACGGTGTTCATGCTCATCGGTGAAAACAGCCGCGCAGTGTCCCAGGCAGTGGCCGCCAAGATGGTCGATGTCAATCGTTCGCTGCCGAAAGGCGTCAAGGCAGTGACCGTTTACGACCGCACCGTGCTGGTCGACAAGGCCATCAATACAGTGAAGAAGAACCTGCTCGAGGGCGCGGTCCTGGTAATCGTCATCCTCTTCCTGTTCCTCGGCAATATTCGAGCGGCGATCATCACGGCGATGGTCATTCCGCTGGCGATGCTGTTCACGTTCACGGGCATGGTAACCTACAAGATCAGCGCGAACCTGATGAGCCTGGGTGCTCTCGACTTCGGCATCATCATCGACGGCGCCGTGGTCATCGTTGAAAACTGCGTGCGGCGCCTTGCGCATGCGCAGAACCATCTCAAGCGCGAGCTGACCCTGACCGAGCGCTTCCACGAAGTGTTCGCAGCTGCCAAGGAAGCCAGGCGCCCGCTCCTCTTCGGCCAGCTCATCATCATGGTGGTGTACCTGCCGATCTTCGCGCTGTCCGGTGTGGAAGGAAAGATGTTCCATCCGATGGCCTTCGCCGTGGTTGCCGCCCTGCTTGGCGCAATGATCCTGTCAATCACCTTCATCCCTGCCGCCGTCGCCCTGTTCATCGGCAAGCGTGTTTCGGAGAAGGAAAACAAGATCATGACGATGGCCAGCCGCGCCTATGCTCCCATGCTGGAGAAGGTCTTCCGCAACGCCTCGCTGGTCGTCACCAGTGCGATCGTGCTGGTTCTCTTGTCCGGGCTACTGGTCACGCGCCTCGGCAGCGAATTCATCCCGAGCCTGAACGAAGGCGATCTCGCGTTGCAGGCCCTGCGCATCCCCGGCACCAGCCTGAGCCAGTCTGTGGAAATGCAGAAGAAGATCGAAGCCGGTCTCAAGGCGAAGTTCCCCGAGATCGACAGGGTGTTCGCCAGGACCGGTACTGCGGAGATCGCGTCCGACCCGATGCCACCTAACATCTCGGACGGTTACATCATGCTCAAGCCCGAGTCGGACTGGCCGAAGCCGAAGAAGAGCCGGGCCGAGCTTGTCACGGCCATCCAGGAGGAGACGGAGAAATATGCAGGCAACGCCTACGAATTCTCGCAGCCGATCCAGTTGCGCTTCAACGAGCTGATCTCCGGTGTGCGCAGCGACGTGGCCGTCAAGGTCTTTGGCGACGACATGGATGTGCTTGCTTCAACAGGCCAGGAAATTGCCGAGGTACTCCAGCGCATCCCCGGCGCGGCCGAAGTGAAGGTCGAGCAAACGGGCGGCCTGCCGATGCTGACCGTGAACATCGACCGCGAGAAGACGGCGCGCTATGGCCTGAACATCGGCGCCGTACAGGAGGCACTCGCGATCGCAACCGGGGGGCGGGAGGCCGGCACCATGTTCGAGGGCGACCGCCGCTTCGATATCGTCGTCCGCCTGCCCGAAACGCTGAGGGCCGATCTGGAAGCGCTCAGGCAGCTTCCTGTCCCGCTGCCTGCCAAGGAGGGCAGCCCGACGTCCTACATTCCTTTGGGCGAAGTTGCGACCCTCGAATTCACGCCTGGGCCGAACCAGATCAGCCGGGAAAACGGCAAGCGGCGCATTGTCGTGAGCGCCAACGTGCGCGGACGTGATATCGGCACCTTCGTGCCCGAAGCCGCGGCTGCGATCGCCAAAGAGGTCCAGGTGCCGGCGGGCTACTGGACGAGCTGGGGTGGCACCTTCCAGCAGCTGGAGTCGGCAACCGCGCGCCTGAAGGTGGTCGTGCCGCTTGCCCTGTTCATTGTGTTCACGCTGCTGTTCATGATGTTCAACAACATCAAAGACGGCTTGCTCGTGTTCACGGGAATTCCATTCGCCCTGACTGGAGGCGTCATCGCCCTGGCCCTGCGCGGCATTCCGATGTCGATATCGGCAGCGGTCGGTTTCATCGCGCTCTCCGGCGTGGCGGTCCTGAACGGGCTGGTGATGATTTCCTATATCCGCACCCTGCGCGAGGAAGGCATGGGACTGGAGCGGGCGATCACGCATGGCGCGTTGACACGGCTGCGGCCAGTCCTCATGACCGCCCTGGTGGCGTCGCTGGGCTTTGTACCGATGGCCATCGCAACCGGTACTGGCGCCGAGGTACAGCGGCCGCTGGCAACCGTTGTCATCGGGGGCATCCTGTCATCGACGGCACTGACGCTGCTTGTTCTTCCCCTGCTCTACCGGCTTGCGCATCGCAAGGATAGCGATGAGGTACCGGTGCAGAAGGCGAAAGTCCTCGTCCATTAAGCGTACCGGGCCGCGAGGACTGCTGGCGGCCCGGTTAAGGAGGCGAAATGGATCGAGAAAACCGGGGCCGGTGTTTTCGCAGCAGCCCCCGACTTGTCAAGCTGGACCTGGTCGCGCACGGGGTAGCTCTTGTGAGCTGCGCGACCGGAGGAATCGTTCTTGAAAGCGTCGTCCTGATGGGAGCAGCCTCACATCATGTGGCCAGTAGCGGATTTCGGCTGTACTCGAAAGAGATGACGGACGAGCTGCCCCGGTCCAGAGCCCGTGATGCGATGTTCTCGGCTGTACAGCTCATCCTTTGGACGTCTTGCGTGGTGCTCGCCATATTCGTGACGGCGCAGGGTGCGCACGGCCTGTTTCACGCCGAGCCACTCGATGCCGTGGCGATGGCGGGCTTTGCTGCACCTGGAGCTTTCGCTGGAGTCACCACTGCTGCGTTAACGAGCTGGGCTGTTCATGATCGCTGCGGAAGTGACAGGGCCGATGCGCTGCTGTCTGCAGCACCGACTGCGGCTGCGCTCGGCATCGCCTTTAGTGGGCTGGGAGCTGATGCGGGAAGGCTGGACGCGCTCGCCGGTCTTGCCATCGTACTGATGCTTTGCGCGCGTACGCTGATTTATCTGGCGCAGACGCTGGATTGAACTGCTGTTGAACCGGCGGTGCGTCGATTGATATCGAAGGAGGCGATAAATGAAACTACAACAACAGCCCACTGAGGCACTACACGATCACCTGGTCGAAGTTGTCGGAATCGGAGGCCTGGTTTTGTTCGGCGTGATGATGGTGTTCTTCGGTTGGCTCAAGTACAAGGATCGAAACAATTCGGCAAGGACGAAACCGCGAAAGGGCTCAAAACCGAAGGCAAAGCGAAAGTAGTGCGCGCCCGGCCAAAGCAGAGCCACACGACGACATGGCGGTCCGGTATCCGGCAGGTGTTTCGACGGTTCCGGACTTCCCTCGTTTATTTAAGCAGGCAGGACAATCATAATCACGACACAAGGGGAAGACGATGGGTTCAGGACATTCTCATGCAGCACAGCCAGGCCAGAACGAACGACCTCTTTGGATTGCGCTCATCCTTACCACGGCATTTCTGATCGCTGAAATTATCGGAGGCATTCTCACAAACAGTCTTGCCCTGATCTCGGATGCTGCGCATATGTTCACCGACAGTGCAGCGCTGGCGATCTCGCTTGCCGCGATCCGCATCGGCAAGCGTCCGGCAGACAGCGAGCGCACCTTCGGGTACTACCGCTTCGAAATCCTCGCCGCCGCACTCAATGCCATCCTGCTGTTCCTGGTGGCGATGTACATCCTGTACGAAGCGTACCAGCGCCTGAATAACCCGCCGCAAATCGAATCGGGGACGATGCTTGTGGTTGCCGCGTTTGGCCTCGCCGTGAACCTCATTAGCATGCGGCTGCTGTCAAGCGGCAAAGACAGCAGCCTGAACGTCAAGGGCGCGTACCTTGAAGTATGGAGTGACATGCTCGGGTCGATCGGCGTCATCATCGGCGCCCTCCTGATCCGGTATACCGGCTGGGCCTGGGTCGATTCGGCCATCGCCGTTGCCATCGGGCTATGGGTATTGCCGCGCACCTGGACGCTGCTCAAGGCGAGCATGAACGTGCTGCTCGAAGGCGTCCCCGAGGGGCTCGGCGTCGCCGAAGTCAAGGAAGCGATCGCCGGCGTACGGGGCGTGGCGAGCGTGCACGACCTGCATGTGTGGTCGATTACAAGCGGCAAAGCCAGCCTGACGGTACATGTGGTCCAGCGTAGCGATGTCGCCGATCCACAGGCACTGTTGCTCGCCATCCGCCAGCTTGTCGCCAGCAAGTACGACATCCATCACAGCACCATCCAGATCGAGACGACGCCGTGCGAGCAGGCAATCGAGGAGCACAGCTTCGGTCCAGCAGCAGGCCACGACCATGCCGAGCATGCGGAGCACGCCGGTCACCACGAGCATGAAGGAGAAAAGCGATGATCGACCATATCAGGGCAAACCTCGTCGAGGCGCGCGAAGCGCTCGATCACCTGATCAATGACGCCACCCAACTCGCAAATATCGAGGCAGGGGCCGCCCTCCTGATCGATTCGCTGCGCGATGGGCGGCGTGTCATCTCATGTGGAAACGGCGGCTCGATGTGCGACGCGATGCACCTGGCCGAAGAGTTGTCAGGACGGTTCCGCGAGAATCGTCCCGCAATGGCGGCAGTGGCCATCAGCGACCCGAGCTACATCACCTGCGTCGCCAACGACTATGGATACGACCAGGTCTTCGCCCGCTTCGTCGAGGGCAACGGTGGCCCTGGCGACGTCCTGTTCGCAATCAGCACGAGCGGGAGCAGTCCGTCCGTTGTCCTTGCTGCGCAAGCAGCCCGCGCCAAAGGGATGAGGGTGGTCGGGCTGACTGGACGGCCGGGATCGCAGCTCGAGCAATGTGTCGACATCTGCATCTGCACGAGCGCCGGACGCTACGCTGATCGGGTGCAGGAGCTTCATATCAAGGTCATCCATATCCTGATCGAGCTGGTGGAGCGGGCCCTGCAACCACTGAATTATCCCCAAAAGGATGGGCCCACAGGCTGAGTTGGTTCTATCTCTATAGAACCCTCCCTGAACGACACGTGTGACTCGCGGAACTGCTATCCTGTTTCCTACGCAAGCGGCAGCGCGGCGTGTGCCACCTGCAGTGACTCGGCCGAGAGCAAACACATTGACTACCGGGCAGAAAAACGCGCGTTCCTTGTGGCTGTTGGGCGTCGTGTTCCTCTCTGTTCAGCTAACAACGGTTTCGAACGGAGCTGAACCGACCGGGCTACGCACGAGGCTAGCAACGATCGTGTCACTTGAGTTCGACGATGCCAGTCACACGCTCTGGAAAGCGACGGCAACATCGCTTGCTCGCAGCCGGGACGAGGGGCGCACCTGGATTCCGGTAACATTGCCGGCCACCGCAAACGGTGACATTGCTGCAGTGTCGATCTCCGCAGGCAGCGCCAAAATGATCTACGTCGCGGTTGCAGGCTCAGGCGTGTTGCGTAGCCAGGATGGCGGGCGAACCTGGGCGTCGCGCAGTAAGGGGCTGCCTGCCGCAACCGTTGTCACACTCGACGCACATTCCAGTCTGGCTCGTACCGTCTTTGCATACATTGCCGGCCAGGGTATTTTCCGGAGTCAGGATGCCGGCGCAAGCTGGCATTTCGTCGATCGCGGCCCCCGCGAAACGGTCGTACAACTTGTACATTCGAACATGCCCAGTGGAATCGGAACCGGCTGGCTGTTTGCAGCTACGCGTCAGGGCGTGCGTCGCACCATGGACTGTTTCTGCGGATGGCATAACGCAAGCCGGCTTGCGACCGATCTGCGCGTGGTGGCCACCGATGTCGACTGGCGGGAACGCGTCTACACTTCCGGGCGCGAAGGACTGTTTATCAGTCCTAACGGCGGCGATAGCTGGATCCGGATGGGGTCGCCCGTAGCATTAATTACCGCGATGGTGAGCACGCCTTCCGGAAAGCTGTACGGGGCAATAAACGGCCACCTCATCCGCAGTGCTGACCGAGGTGTAACGTGGGACTATATTGATGGGTGAGGAGTGCGTGTTGTTACCCTCCCCATCATTGTCATCCATATCTCACTGGTGCATGTGGCCTGGAACGCTGATCTATCCCCCAAAAGCTAGGCAAAGAGGTCGAGGCAATGGCCACACGTAGCTCAGCCGGCTCGCAACGTCCGCCTTTGGGAGCCGGCGCCTGCCTGACCGCTAACCTGGCTGCGTGCTTCCCGTACTTTAAGCAGACGAAGCCCGTTGAAGACAACGAGCAAGCTTGCGCCCATGTCCGCAAACACGGCCATCCACAGGGTAGCCGAACCGGCGATCGCCAGGACCAGGAACACTGCCTTGATCGTCAGGGCTGCAAAAATATTCTGCTTCAGAATGGCGGCCGCCTGCCTGCTCAAACGGATGAACTGAGGAATCTTGCGCAGGTCATCGTCCATCAGCGCGACGTCGGCCGTTTCGATGGCGGTGTCCGTGCCTGCGGCGCCCATTGCAAAGCCGATATCGGCCTTCGCCAGAGCCGGCGCGTCGTTGATGCCGTCGCCAACCATGCCGATAATGCCGTATCGCGCAATTTCGTCGTTCACGGCCGCGAGCTTGTCCTCCGGCAGCATGTTTCCCCGGGCGTCGTCGATGCCGACCTGGCGTGCGATGGCCGTTGCCGTCACCCCATTGTCGCCGGTGAGCATGATCGTCCGGATGCCGAGCTGGTGTAGCTCGGCGATCGCCTCGCGGCTGGTTTCACGGATGGTATCGGCTACCCCAATGACCAGCAGTGGCGATGCGTCATCGCACAGGACGACCGCAGTCTTGCCCTCACCTTCCAGCCTGGAGAGGGCACTTTCGGTATCGGCGCTGCAGATGCCAAGCTCTTCGACCAGGCGGTGATTGCCCAAGTAATACCACTTGCCGTCGATTCGCCCTTTCGTGCCGCGGCCGGTCAGTGCTTCAAATTCGCTCACGGAAGCCACGGGGAGATCCAGGGCCATGGTTTGCCAGTGGCGGCTCACTGCGGTCGACACCGGGTGGTCGGACCGGTCTGCGAGCGCGGCCGCGAGCTGCAGATGGGTCTGTGCATCGCCTTGCAGAGGTAACACGTCCGTCACCTCGGGTTTACCCTGGGTGATCGTGCCGGTCTTGTCGAGCGCGAGCGAGCGCAGTTTGCCGCCCTGCTCCAGGTAGACGCCGCCTTTGATGAGGATGCCGGCGCGTGCTGCGGCAGCCAGGCCGCTGACGACAGTCACAGGGGTCGAGATCACCAGGGCGCAAGGGCAGGCAATCACGAGCAGCACGAGTGCCTTGTAAATCCATGGCATCCATTCGGCGCCGAGGATGAGCGGCGGCACGAAGGCAACGGCGAGCGCGATGGCGAACACGATCGGCGTATAGATGCTGGAGAACCGGTCGACGAAACGCTGGGTCGGGGCGCGGCTGCCCTGCGCGTCCTCGACCGCGCGGATGATGCGCGAAAGGGTCGAGTTGCTGTGGCCGGCGGTAACACGGTATTCGAAAGAGCCGGTTTCGTTGATCGTGCCGGCGAACACCTTGTCGCCGACCGTTTTTGGTACCGGCATGCTCTCGCCCGTGATCGGTGCCTGGTTGACCGAAGACTGGCCCGTGGTCACTTCCCCGTCCAGGGCGATCCGCTCGCCGGGCGCGACACGGGCCAAGGCGCCGATCGCGACGGTGGTGGCTTCCTGTTCACTCCAGCTGCCGTCGTCAAGGCGCACGCTGACCCGTTCGGGCGTCAGTGCCATCAGGCCCTGGATGGCGTTTCTCGCACGGTCGAGCGAGCGTGCCTCGATCATCTCGGCAACGGCGAACAGCACCATCACCATCGCCGCTTCCGGCCACTGGCCGATCAGCACGGCACCGGTCACAGCGATCGACATCAGGGCATTAATGTTGAGGTTGCGGTTCTTGAGCGCGATCCAGCCTTTCTTGTACACCCCCAGGCCCGTCGTCGCGATCGCAAGCAACGACAGCAGGATGACTGGCCACCAGTTCTCATCGCCCGTCGTCCATGCAATGACCTCGGCACCTACCGCCGCGGCCAACCCAAGTGCAAGCGTCGCATACTGCCGCTTTCGGGAAGTGGATGGCACCGCCTCGGCTCGTCCTTGTCCAGCCGCAACGAGCGCCGCCTGCATGCCGATGGACGTCAGTGCATCCTGGATCGCCGCGGCTGGACCACTATGTCTGACGCTCAAACGACGCTGGACGAGATTGAAGTCGAGCTGTTCAACTTGCGGCAGGCCGGACAGCTTGCTACGGATGAGCGCCTCCTCGGTGGGGCAATCCATGTTTTCGATCCGGAAAACAGTACCGGCCGTTGCCCCGTCCGGGTCACCGGCTTGTTCAAGCACCGGGTCCATGCCGACCGCACGTACCGCCGCAAGGATTGGCTGTGGGTCGCCAAGGCTGTGCTCCACCCGCAGCCTGCGCTGGACAAGATTGAACTCCAGCCTTCCGACGCCTTCAATACGCCCAAGCGCCTGCCGCAGCAGTCCCTCTTCTGTCGGGCAGTCCATTTGATCGATGCGAATGAGCAGCGAACGGTCTTGCCCTGAAGACGAAGCACCCACGGTCCCGGTTGGCGCAGACTTTGCGCAACATGACTTGGCCTGGCATTCCGACATGACGACTCCTTGAGAATTGTGTATAGTTTGCATTGAACACCCTGTAGCGGGTACAGGGTCAAGCACTAAACTAACGTACCGGGGTTTCTCTTGAAAATTGGCGAATTGGCGGAACGCTCAGGCTGCCTGGTCGAAACTGTTCGCTACTATGAGCGGATTGGCCTGCTTACCCCGCCTGAGCGCTCGTCGAACAATTATCGGGCCTATAACGAGCTGCACGCCGAGCGCTTGCTGTTCATCCGGCATTGCCGCGCCCTGGACATGACACTCGATGAAATCCGTACGCTGCGCGATTTTCGCGACGCCCCCGGACAAAACTGCCAGGACGTCAACGCGCTCCTCGACAAACACATAGGCCACATTGTCGACCGTATAGCAAGCCTGTCAATATTGGAGACGCAGCTCAGGGACCTCAGGAGCCGTTGTGTCGCCACCGACAGCGCGGGCCCATGCGAGATCCTGCATGCGCTTGGCACTTCTGAAGCCTGCGACGAGCCAGGGAGGCGTGGCGCCATTGGCTAGTCCGATCTTTCCGCGCCGGTCAGCGAACAACAGGGATAATGCGCTTGACCTTCAAGTAGCTAGAAGGTGTTAAATGTCAGGCTCTCGTACATGAAGACAAGTGCCCTGATATGAAGTACTCCATTTGGCGTCGGCTGACCGCCCTCGTCGTGTTCTTTGGTTGCGTGATCGGCGCGACACACGCAAATCCCACATCGCGAGAAGCAGAAGTCCGCCAGCTCTGGCAGTTGCTTGACTATGTCGCCGTAGACTACGCTGGCGCCGTCCAGAACGGCGCGATTATCAGCGAACTTGAATATGGCGAAATGCGGGAGTTTTCGACGCGGGCACAAAACCAGGTGCAGGCATTGCCTCCGCATCCCTTGCATGCAGAACTGGCAGCCGCCACCGCAAGGCTGAAGCAGGCGGTCGAGCGCAAGGAAGCGCCGCAACAGGTTTCCCGGCTTGCGCGAGAGGCAAACCATTTGCTGCTGCAGGCCTACCCCTTCCCTGTTGCGCCGCACGCCATGCCCGATCTGGCCCGCGGTGCGGCGCTGTATCAGGCGCAATGCGCTTCGTGCCACGGCGCGACCGGCGCCGGCGATGGGGCTCTCGCAGCCAAGCTCGAACCCAAGCCGATCGCGTTTACGGATGAGGAAAGAGCCCGTTCCCGGTCACTCATGGCCCTGTACCAGGTGATCAGCCAGGGTGTTGAAGGCACCTCGATGCCGGCCTTTGCAAGCTTGTCCGAGCATGACCGTTGGTCTCTGGCGTTTCATGTCGGCACCCTGGCGTTCAAGGACGCCGACATCGAAGCAGGAAAGTCTGCATTCGCACAGGACAAAGCTGCGTCCGCCACGATTCCCGACATGAACACGCTTGTGACGGCAACCGAAGAAGAACTGGCGAAGGCAAGCTCGCCGTTAACCGCGCGAACCGTTCTGGCATACGTACGCACCCATCCCGAGGCGGTACGGGAACAGCAGGAACGTACCGGCATTGCCCTTGCGCGCAAGCTGCTGCAAGACAGCCTGAATGCCTTAAAGAACAATCAGCGGGCGAAGGCCACCGAGCTCGCTTTATCGGCCTACCTGGACGGCTTCGAGCCGCTCGAGGCAACGCTCGACGCTAGCGACCGCCAACTCCTTGTCGATGTGGAGCGAACCATGCAACTGTATCGAGGCGCGGTCTCCCAAGGCAACGTCCCACTTGCGACCGAGTACGCCGCGCAACTGGACGGGTATTTCGCACGTGTCGAGGACGTCACCGGCGCGAACAAGACGGATGCGACGACGGTGTTCGTGGGCGCGCTGACCATTCTCCTGCGCGAAGGAGTCGAAGCCCTGCTCATCGTGATTGCGATGGTGGCGTTTCTCCGAAAAGCTGACCGTCCGCAGGCGCTTCGTTATGTTCATGCCGGCTGGCTCTCGGCACTGGGCGCCGGCGCGCTGACGTGGCTGGTAGCTACCTATGTCGTCACCATCAGTGGCGCAAGCCGCGAAGTGACAGAAGGCCTGTCGTCGCTCTTCGCCGCGGCGGTATTGCTGTCGGTTGGGCTATGGATGCACCAGAAAGGCCAGGCCGGACAGTGGCAAGCCTATCTCAAGCAGCATCTGACTGCGGCGATGGAAAAACGCTCGGCATGGGCCTTGTTTGCCCTGGCTTTCATCGCGGTATACCGGGAAGTCTTTGAAACAGTCCTGTTCTACTCGGCGCTCGCGGCCGACGGCAATGGCCCTGCACTATTGACAGGATTCGTTACGGGCCTGGTCCTGCTGACGGTGATTGCTGTGATTTTCCTGCGTACCAGTGCACGCATGCCGATCGGTAAATTCTTCTCGTTCAGCTCCGTGCTGGTGGCTGTCCTGGCCGTTGTCCTGGTCGGAAAAGGGATCGCCGGGCTGCAAGAAGCCGGATGGTTGACGGCCACACCGGTCACGGGACCGCGCATGCCGGTTCTCGGCCTCTACCCGACCATACAGACTTATGCAGCGCAGCTGGCCCTGCTTCTGGCGGCTGGCCTTGGCTTTGGGTTCAATCTGGTGAAGGCTCGCAAATAGTAAGTTCGATGCCGCGTACGGCATCGAACGAGAAATGGTGATCTGTAAGATCACCGAGAGCCGAGCTTAATTGGCGTACATCGGATTTTCCTCAACATAAATCATTACCTTCGTTGCGTTGGGGAGGATGTCCGCCAGCGGAATCACCGGTACGCCGAGGGTATCGAACGTCCAGGTAACGCTCCTTGGACCGTCCACGATACGGACAGTCTCGAGTCGCTTGACATGGATGGATCTGGGCTTGCCAGGCATTACTGTGATAACGCGCTCGGGCGCCCCATTGGAGGGGTATCCGAACGGTGCTTCCATTCCTGTCTTCGCTTTCGTCGCGATCTCTGCAGTCACCTGCCCCGCGTTGGCTTGGGCTCCAAATGGCACGAGTACGCATGCGAGGAGCGCGGCGAATACGGAATTAATGTGAGTCTTCATCGAATTTCCCTGTTAGAAGTATGGCTTGTCAAACGCACTGGCTCTCGACATGGCTGTTCCTTAGCCGCCACGGTCGTGAGCAAGGCATGTATGCACGCAATGGGTTTAGCTGGCGAATATCTTGAATGCCTGGCCTCGTTGTTCGAATCAAGTCCGCCCCGGCGTCGCTTCGTGCCGTCATCGGCTCGCCTGAATCGCCGAGGAGCGCAAATTGCTTGGGTACGGATCTCGCCCATGACCGGCACAACTGTGCTTCGGCTTGGCGAATCGATGGCTTGATTTGTCGAGTGATGGAGTTAACCACCAGGCGCGGGCTGTATTTGCCGGCCGGGATGAGCAGCCTATGCTGGCCGAATCAAGCCGTCGAGTATCGGAGACTGGTAATTCAGTTGATTGAGACTGGCGGGAAAAGAGCGCGACTGCTCTGACCACTTGAGCACCGAAAAACCGCTGTCAAACGGCTGCAAGTCGCATGCCGAAACACAAGCCGCGCTGCAACCAGATTCGAACGGCGATGTTATTGGATTTTCAGCTTCGGTTATGTCGGATACCGCTGCGGCGACCGGCGCGTCGTCGGAAATCACGCACCATCCTGCCGCCCAGCCAGACTGTAAGGGCAAAAGCGCAAGCAATATAATCAGAAATATGCGCTTCATGGAGTTGTTGCCTGCCTGGTCACAGAAGAGAACACTGGAGGATGGTAAATTTTACAACGCGCGCCGGGCGAAAACATCTGTCTCGATTTGTTGTAGATCTGATTGTCTTTGTTCTGTCGATGCCGGATCGCGGCTTTGTTCAGACCCGTCGCCGCAGCGCTGGCGCACCACACTGGCTGGGCCGCAGCAGACGGAAGACTATCGGGTCTTGTCGGCGGCCGGAGCCGCCGCACGGACACCGAACAGTGCATGCAAAACGATGACCGCGGCGCCCAGCGTGATGCCGATATCCGCAATGTTGAAAGCTGGCCAGTGATGCACCCCTACGTACACATCGATCCAATCGACGACGCCCATCCGCGCAGTGCGGTCAACGAGATTGCCGAGCGCGCCGCCAAGGATCATCGCCAGACCGACCCTTTCTGCGGAGCCCGTTTCCGGTTTTCTGATCATCCGAACGATCAGGATCGACGCGAGTACGGCGACCACGATGAACAGGTAGCGTTGCCATCCGCCGGCCGTGGCGAGAAGCCCGAAGGCTGCGCCCTGGTTGATCACATGGACGATGTTCAACGACGGCAGCAACTCGATCTGCTGGCCGTAGGGCAACCGCTCCACGATCGCGGCCTTGGTGACCAGATCAGCAGTGGCGATCAACCCGGCGAATACTACGGCAGCGAGGGGTTTCAAAGCTTTGGTCACTGTGTAATTCCTTCAAAGTTCACGATCAGAGGTTGAGCGCGCGTTTGTCAACAGCGAGCGCGGCCTCCCTGATGGCTTCATAGAGTGTCGGGTGCGCGTGGCAAATCCGGGCAATGTCTTCTGAAGACGCCGAAAACTCGAGCGCCATTGCCGCTTCGCCTATCATTTCCGACGCGAGCGAACTGACGATATGCACGCCCAGAACGAGGTCCGACTCCGCGTCCGCCAGTACCTTGACAAAACCCTGGGCGTCGCCGTGCCCCAGTGCGCGGCCGTTGGCCGAGAAAGGAAATTGTCCCGACCTGAATGCGCGGCCTTCTCGCACCAGTTCCTGCTCCGTCTTGCCGACCCACGCAGCTTCAGGACTCGTATAGATGATGAAGGGAATGGCGGCATAGTTCACGTGCCCGGCTTGCCCTGCGATGATCTCGGCGACCATGATCCCCTCTTCCTCAGCCTTGTGTGCAAGCATTGGCCCGCGCACGACGTCGCCAATAGCGAACAGGTTCGGCACTGTCGTCCGGCAGTGTTCATCGACCGGAACAAAGCCGCGCTGGTCAAGCTCCAGGCCAATTGCGTCGATTCCCAAGCCATCCGTATTCGGCACTCGCCCGATCGCCACGATCACCTTGTCGCAGGCGAGCTCCTTGGAGACGCCAGCACGGTCGCGATACGAAATTTTCGCTCCGTCGCTGGTGAGTGCGATGCTGTCGATCGCCACGCCGAGGTCGAATTTCAGCCCCTGGCCAGACATCAGTTTGAACATTTCCTTGGACACGGCGGTGTCGCAGCCCGGCAGGAAGTCCGGCATGGCGTCGAGCAGGGTGACATCCGCACCCAGCCGCCGCCACACTGACCCCAGCTCGAGGCCGATCACGCCGGCGCCAACCACGCACAGGCGTTTCGGCACCTCGCGGAAATCGAGTGCGCCGGCATTGTCGCAGATGATCGAATTGTCGATCCGGGTCCCCGGCAGTTGGCGCGGCGTCGATCCGGTGGCAATGATCACGTTACGCGCGCTGATCTGTTGTACGGAACCCTCGGCCGAGACTTCCAGGGAATACACTCCGTCCCGCATCCCGACGAAACGCGCCTGCGCCCTGATAAAGTCGACCTTGTTCTTCTTGAACAGGTATTCGATTCCCTTGGCCATCTTCGTGACCACTCCGTCCTTCCGGTCGATCATCTTGTCGATGGCGATCGCCGCGCCGCCGGTGGTGATACCGTGCTCGGCGGTATGGTGCACGACCTGTTCGTACAGGTGGCTCGAAGCAAGCAACGCCTTCGATGGGATGCATCCCACGTTCAGGCAGGTTCCTCCGGGGCGCGGCTGGCCGTCGCGGGCAGCGTAAGGGTTCGATTCGATGCAGGCGACGGACAAGCCGAGTTGTCCGGCGCGGATTGCGGCGATATATCCTCCCGACCCTGCACCAACGATCACCACGTCATATTGCTTTTCCATATACAGCCTTTCCAATGTTCGAGCAGATGTGCTTGCTCTAATGGCCTGTTTAGATTCCTTCCGCTACGGCCTCGGGCGGCCGGGCGAATCGCTGGTACAGGGTCGGCAGCACGAACAGCGTCAGGATCGTGGCGGAGATCAGGCCTCCGATCACTACGGTGGCCAACGGCCGCTGCACCTCGGCGCCGGCGCCGGTTGCCAATGCCATCGGGACGAAGCCCAGCGACGCGACCAGTGCAGTCATCAAGACAGGGCGCAGGCGCCGGAGCGCACCTTCGCGCACCGCTTGCGCCCACGGAAGCTGTTTCGCCAGGTCGTCGATCGAACCCGCCATCACCAGCCCATTCAGGACCGCAACGCCGGACAATGCGATGAAACCGACGGCTGCCGAAATCGAGAACGGCAGGCCACGCAGCCAAAGCGCGGCAATACCCCCAATCAGGGCCAGGGGCACGCCCGTGAACACGACCGCGGCAGCGCGCCAGGAACCAACGGCTGAGTACAGCAACAGGACGATGAGCGCGAAGCAGGCCGGTACCACGACCGCCAGGCGCATCCGTGCACGCTCGAGGTTTTCGAACTGCCCGCCCCAGGCGAGCCATACGCCGGCGGGCACCCGTACGTCCGCATTGATACTGGCCCGCGCCTCGCTGACCACGCCGGCGATGTCACGTCCGCGCACGTTGGCTTGAACGACTACGCGACGCTTGCCGTTCTCGCGGCTGATCTGGTTCGGCCCCTTGGCCGTCTCCAGCATGGCCACCGATCCCAGTGGAACGAAGCTGCCGCCCGGCGTCAGCACAGGCAACAAGCGCAAGGCCTCGACATCGTTCCTGGTCTTCTCGCCCAGTTTCACCACGACGTCAAAGCGCCTGTCCCCCTCGTAGATCGATCCGGCCTCACGTCCCGCGACGGCTGCCGCCAGGGTGTCGTGCACGTCCTGGGCGGTCAGCCCGACCCTGGCCATGGCGTCGCGGTCCAGGCGGACATCGAGCAGCGGAAGCCCCTGCACCTGCTCTACACGGACGTCTTCCGCGCCCTCGACCGCACGCAGTTTTTCGGCGACCTGCTCGGCGGTGCGGATCATGGCGTCGAAATCGTCGCCATAGACTTTGACCGCGATGTCGCCCCGTACGCCGGCCAGCAGCTCGTTGAAGCGCATCTGGATGGGTTGGGTCAGCTCGTAGTTTTGCCCAGGGATGCCTGCGACCGCTTTCTCGATCTTCTCCACGAGCTCGGCCTTGCTCATCTTGGGTTCCGGCCATTCCGAACGGTCTTTAACGATGACAAAGGTATCGGTAATGTTCGGCGGCATCGGGTCGGCGGCCAGTTCCGCCGTACCTGTTCTGGAAAAGACCAGCTTTACCTCAGGCAGCTTCCCGACCGCCTTCTCGACGGCAAACTGCATGGCCTGGCTCTGGTCCAGGGACGTGCCCGGGATGCGGGCCACCTGCAGCAGAACGTCCTGCTCGTCGAGGGTCGGAAGAAATTCCTGGCCGAGGGTCGTGAACAAACCAAGCGCGCCTGCGAAACCAGCGGCCGCCAGCACGCCGGTGAGCTTGGGCTTCGCGAGTGCACGGTCCAGCCAGGGCGCGTAGGACGACGACACGGCCTTGACCAGCCTGTTTTCCTTTTCATCGACATGGCGCGAAAGCCAGAGCGCAATCGCAGCCGGCACAAAGGTGAGCGAGAGGATGAAAGCGAAGACCAGGGCCAGGATCACCGTTACCGCCATCGGTGCGAACATCCGGCCTTCCACTCCCTGGAACGTCAACAGGGGGACGTAGACGAGAATGATGATCGCCTGGCCATAGACGCTCGGCCGGATCATTTCGCGTGCGGCGGCTGCAACGGTATCGAGCCGCTCTGCTTTGGTAAGTACCCTGCCGGTCTGATGCTGGCGTTCGGCGATGCGACGCAGCGCGTTCTCCACAATGATCACGGCGCCATCGACAATCAGGCCGAAGTCCAGCGCGCCCAGGCTCATCAGGTTTGCCGAAAGTCCAGCTTCGAGCATCCCCGCCGAGGTCATGAGCATGGTGACCGGGATTACGGCCGCGGCGATCAGTGCAGCGCGCAGGTTTCCGAGAAGCGCGAACAGGACGGCAATCACCAGAAGCGCACCCTCGGTCAGATTGGTTGCCACGGTCTTGATGGTGGCATCGACCAGCCGGGTGCGGTCGAGGACTGGCCGGATCAGCAAGTCCGGCGGCAGGGATCGTGCCACTTCCTTCAGCCGGACGTCCACGGCCGCGGCGACCGTTCGGCTGTTCTCGCCAATGCGCATTACGGCAGTACCGACAACGACCTCCTGGCCGCTTTCGGACGCCGAGCCGAAACGCACTTCCTGCCCCAGGCCGACCGTAGCGACATGCGACACCAGCACGGGCGTGCCGTTGCGAGTGGTGATGACGGTTTTCGTCAGTTCTTCGGCCGACGTGATGCGTGCGTCGGCCTTGACGGTAAGCGCCTCACCGTTCTGGATGACGACGCCGGCGCCGGCGCTCGTGTTGTTGCGCTCGAGTGCCTCGCCCAGCATCGTCAGGCTGATACCCAGGACCGCGAGCCGCTGCGGATCGGGTGTGACCACATACTGCTTGACGTAGCCCCCGATGACGTCGACGCCCGCCAGCCCTTCGGTATTCTTGAGCTGCGGTGCGACGATCCAGTCTTGCACCGTGCGCAGGTAGGTGGCCTTCTCGGCAGCGGTGCGCAGCACTTCCCCTTCCGGGGTGATATAGCTGCCATCGGCCTGCAATCCGGTCGCCGAGTTCGCTTTCGGAGCCGGCTTGGCGACGTATTCCACCGTCCACATGTAGACATCACCGAGGCCGGTCGCAATCGGGCCCAGGCTGGCGGTAGCACCTGGGGGCAAGCTGCGCTCGACGGCGCGCAGCCGCTCCGCTATCTGCTGGCGCGCAAAATAAATATCCGTGCCATCCTTGAAGACCGTCGTTACCTGTGCAAACCCATGCCTGGTCAGCGAACGCGTGGATTCCAGTCCGGGTATGCCGGCAAACGCCGTTTCGATCGGATAGGTGACCTGCCGCTCGACGTCTGCCGGCGCGAGCGCCGGTGCGACGACATTGATCTGCACCTGCGTGTTGGTAATGTCCGGTACGGCGTCGATCGGCAGGCGTGTCAGTGCGAATGCGCCGACGATCGACAGCAGGATGGTGGCGATGAGGACGTGCCACCGCCGCGCAACGGAAAAGTTGACGATGCGAGCAATCATGGTTGGGTATCCTTCAGGAGCCGTTGAACGAGGAAATCAGTCATCGTCCCCTGCCTCTCCCTTGCCATGCTCCGCCTTCAGCAGATAAGTATTGCTGACCGCAATCTGTTCGTCACCTTCGAGGCCGGACGCCACCTTGACGTAGCCGGCCGCGTTACCGCCGAGGACAACGTGCTTGATCGCGAAGCCTTCTTTTTCCCGGACGAACACGCTCGGCTTGTCCTCGACGGTTTGCACGGCGGTCCTCGGAATGGCCAGTTGCCCACCGCCGGTACCACCCTCGAGTGCAATCGATGCCTTGACGGTTTCGCCGATGCGCCAGGTCCCCTGCCCGTTCGACAGCCGCGCGATCGCGCGCACCTGGCGCGTTGCAGGATCGAGCACGCGCGATACGTGGGTAACGCGGCCTGCGCCGGTGCGGCCATCGGTCGATACATCAACCGCAGTGCCCACGGTGACGCGGGCGGCATCGTTCGATGACAACGAAAGCTCGACGGCGAGTTCGTTGAGGTCGGCCACTTCGAACAGGTGCGCGTCCGGCGCTACGATGTCGCCCAGGGCGATTTGCCGTGCTGTGACATTGCCTTTGATTGGCGAGCGCAGCATCAGGCGATTGAGCTGCCCCCCACCTGTTCCTCCTGCAGCAGCGAGCTGCTGCTCGGCCAGGCTAAGACGGGTTCGCGCTTCCAGGGAAGCGTTACGCGCGATCTCGAATTCCTGGCGCGAGGTGACTTTTTCACCGTACAGGCGTTCTTCGCGGGCGAAGGTAGCCTGGGCCAGCTCGTGCTGACGCCTCGCAATCTCGATATCGGCCCTCAGCTGGGCGACGTCCCGGCTCTCGATCACGGCCAGTACATCCCCGCGCGCGACCGGGTCGCCAAGGTTGCGTCGGATCTCGACTACCCGGCCGCCGACGGAACTGGAAACAACGGCCGCATGCCTGGGGTCCGCGGCGATCACTGCCGGCGCCTCGACCGCGCCAGCGAAGGACTGGCGAACCGGCATGACCTCGATTCCTGCGGCCCGGATCTGCTGATCTGACAGCGTAACGAAGTCTTCCCTGGCCTCGGACTCGCCTTCCTTCTCGGCAGCTTCGCCTCCTTCCCCGGCCTTGGGTTCAGGTCGACCTTTTTCTTCCTTCTCTTCCTTCTCGCCCTTTTCGCTCGACGCTTTCTCGCTTTGCTCTGCGGCTTCTTTGGAATTAGCTGGCTCTTGTTTGGGGGAACATGCGCCCAACAGGATCATCGCGGCGCAAAAGCCGGATCGAAATACCGCTTGCATGGTCAATCCTTATAAATTGGAGAGTTGGAACCTTGTAGCCGGGCGAGACGTGCCCGGGCTGTGTGAAGTGCGGCGAGAGCGTCGACCGAGGTTTCGCGCGTTTCGGCCAATGAGCGCTCTGCGTCGATCAATTCCAGCTGTGGGAATTTTCCCTCGGCATAGCCGATCCTCGCGATACGTGCAGCCTCTTCCGCAGCTGCGAGCGCGGGGCCATTGGCGGCGCGTGCAGCGGCCAGTGCGTCGGCGACCTCGGCTTCCGCTTGCGCGGCGGATTGCTCGAACTCCAGTGCGACGCCGCGGCGCGTGGCGGAAGCGCGATCGTATTCCGCCCGGGAGCGTGCGATCGCCGCTGTGCCGGGATTGAATAAGGGCAGCGGGATCGACAGTGCAAGAACAGCGGCCTTCTCGGATGATTCGCCATAGCGCCGCATGCCGGCGGCCAGCGTCACGTCGGGGACCCGATCGCGCCTGGCCGCGTCGACGCGGGCGTTCGCAGCGGTCAGCTCAGCCTCTGCAGCGGCAAGTGCCAGGCTCGAGACTGCCGGCTGCCCAAGCACCGCTGCGTCGGTTCGTTCGAACCAGGTCGATGTAATCGCAACCGGCATCGCTGCGCCTGTCAGTCGCGCAATCGTCGCGCCTGCAAGCCGCGTTGCGCGTAGTGCTTTGTCCAGGCGAACTTCTGAATTGATGCGCAGTACGTCGGCCCGTTGCTCTTCAATAGGCGACGCCTTGCCGACCCGTACGCGCTCGCGCGCAGCATGGTGGGCGCGTTCAGCCAGCGCATGGCTGGCTTTCGCGATTTCCACGTACCTCTCGCTGGCGGCAAGGGTAACGAAGGCTTCGGTAATCTGAAGGGTCAGGTCTGCTTGAGCGACCTGCGTGCCGATTCGTGCCGCACTACGCTCGGCTTCTGCCACGCGCACCCTCGCGCCCCGCTTGCCGCCCAACTCCAGTGGCATTGATAGCGAAAATGTCTTCTCGCCCCCGCCAAAACCGGCGTAGCGTCCCGAGCCCAGTACATTTTCGGCCTCGACGGACAGTGTCGGATTCGGTCTAAGGGAGGACAGCCCTACATTGGCATCTGCCGCGCGCAATGCTGCATCGGCACTCTGCAATTGTGGCGCCTGGTTCCGGGCCCTGGCGATGGCTTCAGCGAGTGTGAGCGCTGTGCCTTCAGCCAAGGCCGGTCCTGCGGCAAATATGACCAGCAGTGCAGCAATGACAGAACACTTCATCTTGGTGCGCATGATTGAATTGGCTTGACGGATTAATAAATGACCTTTATAAACCTTAAAGCCACTTCAAGGTCAAGCACATGTCACATACTTTCACGATAGGTCAGCTGTCCGAAGCAACGCAGACCCCTGCAGCTACCATCCGCTATTACGAAAAAATCGGCTTGCTCGAGTCGCCATCCCGCTCGGGCAGCAACTATCGGCTCTACGGAAGCGAAGATGTGGCCCGGCTGACGTTTGTTCGTCGCGCACGGGAGATCGGTTTCACGATCGATCAGGTACGAAGCCTGCTGGCCTTCTCCGACCAGGGCGATGGTGACTGCTGTGCCGTGACTGCAATGACCGAGCGACATCTGGCGGAGGTTGAGCAAAAGATCAGGGACCTCAACCTGTTGAAGGAACATCTATCTCGCCTGCTGGCTTCATGCCGGGGCGGCCGATTTGCCGATTGCCGGATCATTGACGCCCTGACGCCGCCACATGAGGTTTCGTAGATTCCTTGGCTGAAGCAGAGCCAGGCCCGGGAACACGCTTGACGTTGAAGCTGCTTGAAGGTTTATCCTTGGTGGATCCAGCGACGAAAAGGCTCAGCGAAATGACACAAGATCACACCAACCCGACGATCCGCTTCGAAACCGAATTGTTTGTTTCGAAAATGGACTGTCCGTCGGAAGAGAATCTGATCCGGATGGCTTTGGGCAAGGTCGACGACATCGACAACATCACTTTTGACCTCAATACCCGTACTGTAACTGTGCTCCACGAAGGCAAAGCAGATGAACTTGTCGAGGTGCTGCAACCCTTGCGCCTGGGTGTCGAGCTGCGCAGCTCGCGCCCTGTCGAGCCAAAGGCCGGCAGCCGACGTATGCTGAGCACGCTTGGAATTCCGAAGATGGACTGCCCCTCGGAGGAGAACATGATCCGCATGGCACTGGCGGACGTCGGCGGCATCCAATCCCTTAACTTCGATCTCTCGCAGCGGCAGCTCCGTGTTGCGCACACGGGAGAGGTCGATCCCATCTTGGCCAAGCTCGGGCCGCTGAAACTGGGCGCGCACCTGCTCGGATCCCAACCGGACTCATCCCAAGAGGATCTTGCGGCAGACAAGGCCGGAGACGCATCGGAGGCGAAGACGCTACGGCTGCTTCTTGCGATCAATGCCATCATGTTCGTCGTTGAGCTGGTGTGGGGATTGATTGCCGAATCGACTGGGCTGATAGCCGATTCCCTTGACATGTTTGCCGACGCTGCCGTGTATGGCTTGGCCCTCTATGCCGTTGGCCGGGCGGCAGCGCTGAAGACGCGCGCGGCACACCTGGCAGGGTGGCTGCAGATGGTCCTCGCGCTGGCTGCCTTGAGCGAGGTAGTACGCCGCGCCTTCTTTGGCAGTGAACCGGAATCGGGACTGATGATGGGTGTGGGCGCCGTAGCACTGGTCGCGAACGTAACTTGCCTGATGCTGATTGCGAAGAAACGTGATCGTGGCGCGCACATGAAGGCTAGCTACATCTTCTCTGCAAACGATGTTATTGCAAACATTGGGGTGATTGCTGCGGGAGCCCTCGTAACCTGGACCGGGTCTCCCTATCCGGACTTGATTGTTGGTACTGTCATCGGCGTGATCGTACTAACGGGTGCCCGTCGAATTCTCAAGCTGAAATAGTAAGTGTGGCGCTCCGGGTCACAGGTCCTGGAACTAGTGTCGCATCCGGAGCCCTGGCTTATCTCTTGGCTCGCGCCCGTTTCTTGCTTCTTCGGCCTGCGGATTCCGCACGTGCAATCTGACGCCTCCGTTGCCGCCGCCGCTGTACTTCCCAGTACACGACACAGCCAAGCGCAACGAGGGCAAAAATGGCACCGACAAAGGCGACAAGGTCGAGCGTTGCACTTGTGACGACAACATTCATGGTTTATGCGCGAAGAATAAGATAAGCCCCGCAGCGCAGTTCGTCACGAACAACACAAGAGCAGCATGCAAATGCAAAGGGCCTCTGTTTGCGGAGCCACACATTCTCGCATACCTCCGGGACACACCAGAGACCTAGCCTGCCAGACCTATCCTGTTTCCTTCGTCCCGCCAGCCATCCCACGAAGCCGCAGTGCGTTCCCGATCACCGATACTGAACTGAGGCTCATCGCCAGGGCAGCGATCATCGGCGACAGCAGCTGCCCGGTGAAAGGATAAAGAACGCCCGCGGCGAGCGGAATCCCAAGCGCGTTGTAGACGAATGCAAAGCCAAGGTTCTGCCGCATGTTGCGCACGGTCTCCAGCGACAGCAGGCGGGACCTTGCAATCGCTCGCAGGTCTCCTTTGATCAGGGTAACGTGCGCAGAGTTAATGGCGACATCCGTACCCGTCCCCATCGCGATGCCGACGTTGGCTTTCGCCAGCGCGGGCGCGTCGTTGATGCCATCGCCGGCCATTGCCACCACCCGTCCCTGCTGCTGCAGCCGCTCTACCAGGGCCAGCTTGTCCTGCGGCTTGACCTCGCCATGGACCTCAGCGATACCCAGCTTCGCCGCGACCGCTTTCGCGGTGGTGACACCGTCACCCGTGGCCATCACGACCGTCATTCCCGCGTCCCGCAGCGTTGCCAAAGCCTCCGAGGTGGTCTGCTTGATTGGGTCGGACACGGCGATGAGTCCGACGAGCTTGCCTTGCAACGCCAGGTACATGACGCTAGCGCCCACTTGCCGAAGGTCTTCCGCGGCAGGCTGCAAGGGTCGCCAATCGACCTTCTCGATGTCCATAAGTGCCGTATTGCCCAGGGCTACCTGCTGCCCCTTCAACATTCCTCGCACGCCAATGCCGCTGGAGGACTCGAACGTTTCCGGCTTATCCAGGGCCAGGTTGCGCCGGCGGGCCTCGGCGACGATCGCGTGCGCCAACGGGTGCTCACTGCCCTGGTCGATGCTGGCGGCGATCCGAAGAACGTCTTCCTCCTGGAACCCGGACGCAGCAATGGCGCGGTTGAAGGCCGGCCGGCCTTCCGTGAGCGTGCCCGTCTTGTCGACGATGATGGTATCCACCTTGCGCATCGCTTCGATCGCTGCGGCATCCCGGAACAATACCCCTTGGGTTGCAGCACGGCCTGTCGCCGCCATGATCGACATCGGCGTCGCCAGGCCGAGCGCACAGGGACAGGCGATGATCAGGACGGCGACGGCGTTGACGAACCCGTACACCCAACTGGGTTCAGGGCCGAACATGCCCCATCCAAACAGGGTCAGCAGTGCGATAACGACGACCACCACGACGAAATAGCCGGCGACAACGTCCGCGAGCCGCTGCATGGGTGCCCGCGAACGCTGCGCCTGCGCCACCATCTGGACAATCTGGGAGAGCATGGTTTGCGATCCTACGCGATCGGAGCGAATGACCAGGCTGCCGCTGGCATTGATCGTCGCACCGATGACCTTGTCTCCCGGCCGCTTGGTTACCGGTAGCGGTTCTCCGGTGAGCATTGCTTCGTCCACCGCGCTTTCGCCCTCGACGACGGTGCCGTCGGCCGGCACCTTCTCGCCGGGCCGCACGCGCAGCAGGTCGCCAATATGAACATGTGAAAGTTCGATATCCTCCTCGGTTCCATCCGCGCGTATGCGCCGGGCTGTTTTGGGCGCAAGGCCAAGCAGGGACTTGATCGCCGCGGAGGTCTGCGAGCGGGCACGCAGCTCCAGGATCTGGCCCAGCAGGGTCAACGATACGATGACCGCGGCCGCCTCGTAATAGACGCCGATGCGGCCGTGCTCGGCGAAGGTCGAAGGGAACAATCCCGGTGCCAGGGTCGCGACCACGCTGTACCCGTAGGCTGCGCTGACCCCGAGACTGATCAGCGTCCACATGTTGGGGCTGCGGTTCCTGATCGACTGCGCACCGCGCACGAAGAATGGCCAGCCGGCCCACAGCACGACCGGTGTACTGAGGACGAGTTCAATCCAGCTTTGATATGCCAGCCCACCGCTGAAGATGCGGTGCCCTGCCATGGCAAGCAGGGTGACGGTGATCGTCAACGGCAAGGTCCAGCGAAACCGGCGCCGAAAGTCGGCAAGCTCGGGGTTATCTTCGTCCTCAAGCGAGGGCATCATGGGCTCGAGCGCCATGCCGCACTTCGGGCAGTTCCCTGGCGTGGGCTGCTGGATCTCGGGGTGCATCGGGCAGGTAAAAATCGTTCCCGGAGGCGCTTCGGCAGGCACAGGCATGTCATTTCCTTGCAGATAGGCTGCCGAATTGGCGCGGAATTTGTCCATACACCTCGAGCTACAGAAGTGATACACGCTACCGTCGTGCTCGATCCGCCGATCCTCCCTGTCCGCGACTTTCATGCCGCATACGGGGTCCGTGTACGGTTTCTCGGCTGATACGGACGTCAGGTCGCCCGATGCGTCACCTGCCTTCATTTCCCCGAGCGTGTGTTCGGAATGGGAATGGTGGCCATGGTCCGCGTACTGGTGGTCAGAATGCTTGTGCAACTCGTGTTTCATAGTGGCTCCGACAAAGATGTAAGGATGTACTTCGCGCCCGCATAACCCTGGGCCCAAGTAGTCTGGTCTGGTCGCTCCGTCGCACAATCAAGGAAACCTTGGATCTCTGCCGACGTTCCATGGCCGTGGACAGAACCCAATGTAGACCTTCCAACGGTGGACAGGTCAAGCGTGCAAACGCATCATCCGGCCATCCCGAGACCATGCATGGACAGCCGCCGAAACCTGACACCGAGCAGGCTGGAACGCTTGCCCTAACCGTTCCAGCCCGCATGGTGCTTAGAGCTCGTTGTCCTTGCGCTTGTCCCCGCTCATTGGAACGAAGCCGCAGTCGGCATACTGCTTGCACAGCATTTCCCGCATGTCATTGATCCCGTTCTTCTGAACGATCACGATGTTCTCGCAGTACCGGCGTAATCCGTCATGATTAAGATCGCTCTTGACCATGCAGTGCACACTCGGCGCCAGTGCACTGAAGTGGTGGCTGCTGAAAGTCCGCAGGAAGGCCTGGTTGAACTGTGCGCCGGCAGGCGCGGCCTCCAGGGTAGCGATCATCCGACGTCCCTCGGCGGTGAGCTGGGGATGATAGTGGACTCCATACCATTCCTGTAAAAAGCGCTGGGCACGGCCTATTTCTTCGCGCTGTTCGCGGTTTCCCATGCGGGCCATCGACCTGATTTCGTCATCGGTCGCCTTGGGCGGAGTAGCGCTGAACCCGGGTGTCGGCGATGTACCTTCTTGCGGGGCAACGACCTGCGCATCGCGCACCGGATCAGTACCGGCAGCGAGCTCGGTAATGCGTAGCGCCGAATAGTGATGGTTGATGATGAAGACCAGGTAGTTTCTCTCGAACTGCGCGGTGTTGCCCCTACCTGGCCCGTCGGCATATGCTACGCCAGCGCTGGCGACCAGCGCGCTCAGACCCAGTGCAGTGTTGCGGATCAATGCCCGGGATTGATCGAATACAGAGGTGCGGTTCAGTTTCTTGGCTGCGGTTTCCATGGTTCGCTCCTTAAATGAGTATCAACGGGTTTACGTGCGAGGACGTGGGCCACGTCGACGGCGTCCCCTGAGCGATGGCGGCAATGCCCGCGCGCGAATGCGGGCTTGTTGGGTCATCGGGCAGGGGATTGCGCTCGTGGCGGCAATGCCCCGCCCCCGGTTCCACGACGGATCCGGAGTCGATAAGGCGCCGTCGAGTCAGGCGCGAGGGGGCGGGTGAAGAACTGCGGGAATGTGACTGGAAAACTCGGCCCGTGGAGAAAGCCAATGTTCCGGTGGGATGGATGAGGTGATGAATAATGGCAATACGGGAACGGGAGCGTACGCCACGGCTGCGTCCGAACAGCAAAGCCGCTCGCCGTGGCAGCAACTGCCATCCTCGTTTTCAGCGGCCTCGCCCGCCATTTCAGCGCAATCGCCGGTTCCGGCTCCAATCTCGACTGTCATCGTATGGCACGTAACGGCTGCGGTCGCATACCCGTGATATGCGATCATCAAACAAAACGTGCACCAGACAATTTTGCGTAGGAGCGCAGCCATGCAAAAACTCTAACTCCTTCGCCCGACGTTCCGCTACACGATACGAATGGGCAAACGATCCACGGTATGTTCCCGCTGAATCGGGGCACCGACGTGATACATTTTCGGCGCCCGGCACCCTGAGTTATTACCGCTCGTTACTTTTTTGGCGGATGGTATTTGGTCATCCACTGATCGAGCTTCTGGATCTCTTTCGTTTGGTCAGAAATAATTTTTTTTGCCATCTGCTGCATTTGCGGATCTTTGCCGTTCTTTAGTTGTGCTTTCGCCATATCGATGCCGGCCTGGTGATGAGACCGCATCATCATTGCAAAATCGTGGTCGGGATTGCCCGTCATCGGCATGGTCGACATTTTCTGATGCATGTCCTGCATGGTCTTCATCATTTCCTGATGGGACATGTTCCCTTGCTGCGACGCTGTGGCAGCCGCAGATCCATGCTGGGCATGCTGGTCATGCTGCCCCGACTGGGCGAACGCGCTTCCCGCAGCGCCAAATGCGAGTGCAACTGCCCCTGCAACCAGAGCGATACGTGCCTGTACGTTTTTCATCTTGATCTCCTTGTTCAAATTGGTCAGCGTGCCGCAGGAACACACAAATGCAGCACGTCCGTGCCGATTCTGTGAGGATTCAATACGTGTCTGCTGTGCGCTAACGCACCCTATGTTGACATTGATGCATCTGCATCCCCAATGCTTTCGATGTTGGTCCTGGCCTGCGTGCATGCTGCCTTTAATCCGCCTTAAGCCCCATGACTGGCCGAAAATTGTCGTGCTATACTCCGCCCGACCATGACCCGCACTCTCAAGACATTCCTGCTCTGGCTGTTGATTGCCGTGCTACCGCTCAACGCGGTCGCTGGCAGCCTTGGCATGTCTTGCTCGCCGGTCCACCAGCAGATGCAAGAACCGATTGTCACTGGTGTGCCTCACCAGGAAGACATGACTGAGGCACATGCTCACCATGGCGCGGAGCATGCAGGCCATGTGGTCGATTTGACCGCTACAGCCGATTCACTTGCCCCGGATATCGAGAAGCAACCACACACTTCCTGCAGTTCCTGTTCGGCTTTCTGCCTCGGCGCAGTCGCACCACCTTCAACTGATCTTACTGTTCCTACATTCGACGGCTCCGACGTCGTTCTCCCCTCGCCTGCCGCGTTTGTTGTGGGCTTCATCCAGGATGGCCCCCAGCGGCCTCCCCGGCACCAATCCGCTTAATCGAAACAAGAGCTGACCCGGCTGTTTGCAGCCGCCGGTGTTGCGCCTCTTGAGCATCAGCGCGTGCGTACGCACGCCCGTTTCCGATTTTGAGGACTGACAATGAAACTCAAGCTTTGGGTCGCCACTATTGGCGCCCTGCTGGCTGTGCCTGTTTCCGCACTGGCCCAGCAATCCCCGCACGCGCCTGACCCGGCAGATCCGCGCGTTGCCGTTCCGCCTGCACTGTACGAATCCGCCTTCACGAGCGCTTCCCTGCCTCGGCCGCAAGAGAGCGATGTTACGCCCGACAAGGTCTGGCGAACCGCAAACGACACTGTGGCTGGAGGCCCCGGGCATGCCGGGCATGGCGCCGCGCACGGGACCAACCCCGCGCCAGCCAGCAGCGACGCACACGCCGGACATGCGGCGCCGGCACCCGCTGCGAAGCCAGCCGTTCAGCCTGCTGCCGACCACAGCAAACATCACTAAGCCAAGGCACCAATGACAATAAAGCCACCAATTCCTTCACTGCGTGCCATTGCTGCAGGCGTTGCGGTCCTTGTTCTGAGCGGTTGCGCTACCTTCTCGAAGGACGGCGGCCTCGACGCAGTCTCGACTTTGACGGCCGAGCGCACAGGCCAGGATATCCGCCTCTCGAAAGCAACTGGCGATAGCGAGCCTGCGCAGGCTGAGCTTGCTGAAATCCTGAAGCAGCCGCTGTCGGCCGACAGTGCCGTACGTATCGCCCTTCTTAACAATCGGGGCCTGCGCGCCTCGCTCGCCAACCTGGGTGTAGCCGAGGCCGACCTCGTGCAGGCGGGCCGCATGAGCAACCCAAGCTTCAGTTTCGGGCGCATGTCGGGCGGCGGAGAGACCGAGATCGAGCGCAGCGTCATGATCGACCTGGTCGGTCTGGTCACCATTCCACTGCGCCGGGATATCGAATCGCGCCGCTTCCAAAGCGCCAAGCTCGTCGCGGCTACTGAAGCGGTTCGCCTGGCTGCCGACACACGCAAGGCTTACTTCAACGCCGTGGCGGCTGTGCAGGCGGCGCGTTACGCGGAACAGGTCCGCGACGCAGCTCAGGCAAGTGCCGAACTGGCGCAGCGCATGGCCAAGGTCGGAAACCTCAGCGCCCTCGACCAGGCACGCGAGCAAGCCTTCTCCGCCGAGTCAACAGCGCAGCTCGCTCGAGCACGCCACAATGCAACGGCCGCTCGCGAGCAGCTCACACGGCTGATGGGCGTTTGGGGAACCAACACGGCTTTCCAGCTCCCGGACAAGCTCCCGGAACTGCCGGCAACTCCGCGCGATGCCGCCAATATCGAGGCGACCGCAATGCAGCAGCGCCTCGACGTGCGCTTGGCCAAGCTGGACACGGAGGCGACGGCGCGCGCCCTGGGGCTGACGAAAGCGACTGGATTCGTTAACGTCCTCGACGCCGGCTACGCCAACGCGAGCAAGTCGGGCTCCCCGCGCGAGAACGGCTACGAGATAGAGCTGGCCCTGCCCATCTTCGACTGGGGCGGCGCACGCACCGCCAAGGCCGAGGCGCTCTACATGCAGTCGGTGCACCGCACGGCCGATACCGCCACCGTCGCCCGCTCGCAGGTGCGCGAAGCCTATTCGGCCTACCGGACCACGTACGACGTCGCCAGGCACTATCGCGACGAAGTCGTCCCACTCCAGAAAAAGATCTCCGAAGAGACCCTGCTCCGCTACAACGGCATGCTGATGAGTGTCTTCGAGCTGCTGGCCGATGCACGCGCCCAGGTTACCGGCGTGAACGCTGCCATCGAAGCGCAGCGCGATTACTGGATTGCCGAAACCGATCTGCAGGCTGCCATCAGCGGAAGCGGAGGGTCTTCCGTCTCGCTGGCATCAAGCTCCTCTGCCGAAGCAGCCCCCGAACATTGAACAAGGAATTAGCAATATGAGTTCTCGTAGAGATTTCTTCACCGGTGCCGCAGCGCTGGTCGGTGCCGGGCTGGTAAGCCGTGCAGGCGCCGCCACCCTGCCGGAGGCGCCGATCATGACCACCGCGGCGACGCAGCCACCGCTGCTGCCTCCTAACGGCCGCCCGTACAACCCGGTTGTCACCCTGAACGGCTGGTCGCTCCCTTGGCGCATGAACAATGGCGTCAAGGAGTTCCACTTGATTGCCGAGCCGGTGGTGCGTGAAATCGCCCCTGGCATGAAAGCCAACCTGTGGGGCTACAACGGCCAGAGCCCGGGGCCGACCATCGAAGTGGTCGAGGGCGACCGCGTCCGCATTTTTGTCACCAACCGCCTGCCGGAGCACACGAGCATTCACTGGCATGGCCAGCGCCTGCCGAACGGCATGGACGGCGTCACCGGCCTGAACCAGCCCGGTATCCAGCCCGGCAAGACCTTCGTCTATGAATTCGTGGCGCGGCGCCCGGGCACCTTCATGTATCACCCGCATGCCGACGAGATGGTGCAGATGGCGATGGGGATGATGGGCTTCTGGGTAACCCACCCAAAGAATCCGAAGCACCACGCGGTCGACCGGGATTTCGTCTTCCTGCTCAATGCCTATGACATCGAGCCGGGCAGCTATACGCCCAAGGTCAACGAGATGCTCGACTTTAATATCTGGACCTTCAACAGCCGCGTCTTCCCTGGCATCGACACGATGAACGTCCGCCAGGGCGACCGCGTGCGCATCCGCACCGGCAACCTGACGATGACGAACCACCCGATCCACCTGCACGGGCACGAGTTCGAGGTAACTGGCACCGATGGCGGCTGGACGCGGCCCGAGTCGCGCTGGCCCGAGGTCACGACCGACGTCGCAGTAGGCCAGATGCGGGCCATCGAATTCGTCGCCGACGAGCCCGGAGACTGGGCATTCCATTGCCACAAGTCGCACCACACGATGAACGCCATGGGGCACGACGTGCCGACCCTGATCGGCGTGGATCACCGCGGCGTCGCCGAGAAGATCACCAAGCTGATACCCGACTATATGGTCATGGGAGACAAAGGCGGATCGATGGGCGACATGGAGATGCCGATCCCGGAAAACACCCTGCCGATGATGACTGGCCAGGGGCCGTTCGGCGGCGTGGAGATGGGGGGGATGTTCACGATTCTGAAGGTTCGCAAGGACCAGAAACCGGGCGACTATCGGGATCCGGGCTGGTACAAGCATCCCGCGGGCACGGTTGCCTACGAGTGGAAGGGAGAGCCGCCGGCTGCTGTGCGCAGCCAGACGGCTGGCGGCCAGGCCATGCCCGCCGTGAAACCTGCGGACATCGAGGTAACCGTTCGTAAGCCGACTGGCCACCAGGGTCATCACTAACCAAAATACGTCATCAACTCAGGTACCACTCGGGTACCGACCAGGTACGAAAGGACTGTCTCATGAAGCGACGATTATTCAGCCAGGTTGCATTCGCAGCTGCATTATTCACGCCCGTATTTGCGATGGCTGCAGCCCCTGTCATCGAGGTGTTCAAGAGCGAATCGTGCGGGTGTTGCGGCGCCTGGGTGGAGCACCTGAAGGCGAACGGTTTCACTACGCGTGTCGTCAACGTCGAGAACCCTTCCGATTACCGCGAACGCGGCGGCATTCCGGACAAACTCGGCTCCTGCCATACCGGCATGGTTCAGGGCTACGCCATCGAAGGCCATGTCCCCGCCAGCGACATCAAGCGCTTGCTTGCACAAAAACCAAAGGCGAAGGGCCTGGCCGTGCCGGCGATGCCGCTGGGTTCGCCTGGAATGGAAGGGCCGCGCAAGGATCCGTACGACGTCTTGCTGGTACAGACCAACGGCAGCACCAAGGTTTTCAAGCACTACAACTAATCAACTTTGAACGAACGAAAGGAAACACCATGAACGCATTTTCGAAAATGACCATTGCCATCGCCATGAGCGCCGCTGCTTCCATCGCGACTGCACAGGAAAGCGGGCACGGTAGCCACGGTTCCCAAGACGCGCATGCCGCGCACTCGGGCAGCCAGGCTGCGGCGCCCGCCGAACTGACAGATGGCGAAGTCAAAAAGATCGACAAGGAAGCCGGCAAGATCACGCTGCGTCACGGTGAGCTGAAAAACCTCAACATGGCCGCGATGACCATGGTCTTCCGCGTCAAGGATCCAGCCATGCTCGACCAGGTTAAGGTCGGTAACAAGGTCAAGTTCGCGGCCGATCGCGTCAATGGCGCTGTGACGATCGTCCAGCTTGCCACAGCCCGATAAACAAACCTATCGACCGGCCCCGCAGTCAACGGACTCGGGGCCTCAACCGGAGAATCAAATGAAAGCAAAGAACCTTGTGGTTGCAGCGGTGGCTGCCTTCGGATGTGTCTTCACTTCCGCCGCCCTCGCCCATGCGAAACTTGAGGCATCCATGCCCCAAGCTAATGCCGTAGTCACCCCGGCCCCAACGCAGGTGCGCCTGCAATTCAACGAGCAGGTGGAGCTGCCGTTCAGCAAAGTCAAGCTGGTCGACGAGAAAGGCGCGGTCGTCGAGCCCTCGAAGAAGGTGCTTGATGCTGCCAACCCCAAAGTATTAGTCGCAACTGTTCCGGCCTTGCATTCGGGCGCATATCGCGTCCAGTGGAGTACTGTCACGCGCGATGGACACAAGGTCAAAGGTGAGTTCGCTTTCCGGGTAAAGTGACATGGAATCAGACCTGGCATTGATCCAGCGGGCCGCGACCGTCGTCCTCAACCTGTCGGTCGCCACGCTCCTGGGTGCGGGGGCCGCGTCCCTCTGGCTGTCCAGGGCGAGCTCGCCCTGGACAACCGGCATGCTGCCCCGTTTGCGCAAGGCGATGCTTGCCTGTTTTGCGGTGGCCATCGTGACATATGTTGCGATGCTGTGGCTCGAGGGAGCGTCGATGGCGGAGGTGCCGATTGCAGAGGCCTTCCCTGCAGTACAGTCCGTTATCACGGCAACACACTACGGCTATGCCTGGATGCTTGGCGCTGCGGCACTGATCGTGGCCGGAATCACTACTGCAGTGGCTTCCGGGAGGCGCGGAGTTCGACTGGCTTCCATATTGCGGCTCGGCGCGCTGGCACTGTTCCTGTACAGCCGCAGCATCGTCAGCCATGCCGGCGCTGGGGGGGACTTCACCTGGGCAGTCGCAGTCGACTGGGTTCACCTCGTCTTGATCAGTCTCTGGGTGGGCGAAGTGATCGTCGCCGGCTTGATCGTGCTGCGCGCCGAGCCCGCCGCTGGACAGGCAAACCGTACTGAGTGTGCGCGCTACGTCGAGGCGCTCTCGACCTCGGCAACCGTCGCGTTAATCGGCATCTTCGTCACCGGCATCCTGAGCGCATGGCGTGGACTAGGAAGTCCAGATCAGGTTTTCGGTAATCCATATGGAACTGTGTTGCTCATCAAGGTCGGCTTGGTCTTTGCCGCCGCAGCGCTCGGAGGTATGAATCGCTTCATCGTCATGCCTGCCCTGTTGGCACAGCTCCGCAGAACCGGAGCAACTGACCGAGCTACCACTCACAAGTTCGCGCTTGTCCTACAGATTGAGGCAGTCATTCTGCTCGCTGTCATCGTGGCAGCCGCCATCTTGAGTTCGACCTCACCGCCAATGGCGTCGTGACACATTTCACCCTAAAAGGAATAACAATGAGATTGCAATTCACGGCAGGAGCTCTCCTCGCAGCAGCGCTGTTCGGATCCGCGGCTAGCAGCCTGGCGGCAACGCCGAAAGAAACCCTGGCCGCGTTCCATGCGGCCCTTTCCAGTGGTGACAAGGCAAAGGCAACCAGCCTGCTCGCACCTGAGATCACGATCTATGAATCTGGTTATGTGGAACGCTCGCGTGAAGAATATGCCGGCCACCACCTCGGTGGCGACATGGAATTCGCAAAGAGCGCGACCCGCAAGGTGTTGAAGCAGACCGAACGTATCGATGGCAAAACGGCGATCGTGTGGGAGGAAACCGAAACAACGGGAACCGCGCGTGGAAAGCCGGTCCACGCATTTGGAACCGAGACGGCAGTCCTCGAAAAGAATGGCGATAACTGGACGATCGTACACGTGCACTGGTCATCGCGGAAGGCAAAGTAATACCGCCTCTGGGAGACCGTAGTACTGAGGCGCGTAAGGGGTGTCACCCCTTACGCGTTTCACAAAATCTCGCCAGATCATTATCAATGAGTACGGGCCCTCTCATCAAAGTAACGTCGGTCCGCACGGTTCACTTGACGAAGCTTGTGCCGTTCTACTTGCGCGAAAGATTTCTCGAGGTTCTGAAGTTCCGAGCCATCAAATCTTAAAATCGTCGTACGCGACGTGCTCGTCTTGCACACCCAAATCGCGCAACATCGCGCGGGTAGCGGACAGCATCGCCGGCGGACCGCAGACATAGAACTCCAAGGACGTGACATCCGGGTGCGTCCGCAGCAGACCGTTCAGTACCGCTTCATGTGCGAATCCGACCCGAATGTCAGCTTCTTCGACTTCATCCGACAGCACCAAATGCCAGTGGAAGTTCGGATACTTCAACGCAAAGCCACGCATCTCGTCCACGTAAGGCGCATCGCGCCTGCTGCGTGCGCCATACCAGAAGTGAATTGGCTCCGTAGCGCCCTTCGCCAGCAACTCGTGGATCATCGCGCGCAGCGGCGCCATGCCTGCGCCGCCGCCGATGAACACCTTTTCGCGTGCTCCTGTCTTCAGGGCGAAATCACCAAACGGACCGCTGAATCGCAGCTCGTCGCCGACCTTCAGCGTGTACATGTAGCCGGATCCCCTGCCCGGCCTTGGGCCAGGTACGAAGCGGACCAGGAAAGTCAGTTGCCCGTCGCAGCGCTCGAGCGGCACTGCGACCGAATACGAACGGCGAACCGGCGCATCGTTCGCGAGCGCTGCCAGGGTGCCTGCGGTCCGCCAGTCCTCATGATGGTCCTCAGGAATCTCAAGATGGCTGGCATCGCGCTCGTACGCGGGAACATGCACTTGAACGTATGAGCCTGGACGACACGCTACAGGCTCGTTCGGGCGCACCGTTATCTCACGCAGGAAGGGCGACAAAGGTTTGACGCTGGTGACGACCCCTGTCCGTTCGTCGGCCAAGGCCGTGGCATCCCCGACGTCGATGTCGAGACTGCGCTTCACCGGCAGGTTGCAGGCCAGCCGGTAACCCGCCTCGAGTTTTGCGGGCGACAGCAGCGCGCGGTCGGCACTTGTCGGTGCCGGTACATTCCCCACGCACCGGACTTCGCACAGGCCACAGCTTTGCCCGCCGCCGCAATTCGACGGCAGTTGCAGGCCGGAGCGGGCAAGCGCCTGGAACACCGTGTCGCCCTGTACGGCATCGATCGAACGCTGCTGCGTCCCGCGACTGTCGACCAGGTTCACGGTACGGCTTCGACGCCAGCGGCTGGGGACGAACTCCGCCAGACGAACGCTGACAAACAGCAGCCAGATTCCCGTCAATGCCATCCACAAGCCGCTGATCGCGCTCGCGACTAGCAGGGGATTGTTGAAGTTGGTCCGCTCGCTGTAATCCATGATGTGGAGCATCCAGAACAGGTCGAACAGGCGCCAAGTACTGTTCCGATGTTCCAGCACGGCGCCCGACTTGCTCGACACATAGACCGACGTCTCGTCGGCATCATCGAAGTCGATGCGCCAGACGGGCTCCTTGTGCTTGCGGGTCTCCAGCGTATAGGAAAGAAGCCGCGGCGGGCTGGCTTTACCGGGACCGGAGTAAGAAGCCTGTGCGATCTTTGCGGCTAACTGCGCGTCGACCACGATGGCGGCTCCGTCGCCCGCGCTCACCAGCCAGCTGCGCTTGTCGTTTTGCAGCCGGTAGACAGGCTGGTCGAGCAGCCAGCCTGAACCGATGGTCATGATGCTTTCTTTTGTAGCGGCCAGCACCGCGTCCGTGCTCATGGCATCGCGCGGCCATGCCGGCGGCGCCGGCTGCTTGACACGAAACTCGCGTCCAGCCACTTTGTCTGCCTCGAGCAGGCTCATCATGACCCCGCTCGACATCCACAGCACGAACTGGATCGCCAGGATGAGTCCTACCCACTTGTGAAGTCGTCGCATCCAGTGGCTCATGCCGCCTTCCTCCGCTTGAAACTGTAGAAGAGCAGCCAGGCACCGCTCAGCGCGAACGCCAGCCCGGAGATCGAGGCGACACGCAGCAGCGTGTTGTTCACGTTTTCTCGCTCTTCGTAATCCATGATGTGGAACATCCACAGGAAATCGAACCACCTCCACAGCTCATGGCGCCGCGCGACGAGGTCGCCAGTGAAAGGCGAAAAGTACAGAGTCGTCTTTCCCGGCTCGTCGTAATGGACCGCCCACAGGGGCACCGGCCGTGCACCGACTTCCTGAGGTGCTTTGGTGACCCACTCGACGCCACGGATCGTGCCTTCGCCGACATAGGCCGCATCGGCAAGCGCGACGACGTCCTCCCGGCCGAGCGGGCTGAGCTTTTTGCCGTCAGCGGCGTCCACGAGGGTGGTCTGCTGGCCTTGTTTGATTTCGTAGGCTTCCTTACCAAGCAGGCTCTTCATGCGGAGGGAGGTAATGCCAGGGTAGAGCTCGTGCAGGCGTGTCTGCGTGATGCGGGTTGCCGACGGGTTGAGCCGTTCGGTGGGCACATGCGCCAGATGGTCGCCGTGGATGACCTCGAGGGGAACGACGACCATGTACAGACCACTGATCATCCAGAGCAGTGCCTGCACCCCAATGACAAGTCCGATCCATTTATGGGCGCGTCGCACCCAGAAGGCTAATTGCATAGTGTTCGTGTTTGAGTTGTGTTACCCGGCAGGGCAGACTGTCCACCGCGCGGCCGCCGCGCATTATGCACGCGCAGCGGCCTGCGTGGTGTCACCCAGTGCCTAGAACTTGTAGCCGAGGCGAACGTGCCAGCGGCGACCGAGCAGGTCGTAGGTCATCGTGTCGGTGTTTCCGTCGGTCCAGCTCTGGATATAAGGAGGACGTTTGTCGAACAGGTTGTCGATGCCAACCGACAGCGCAACCGCCTTGTTGAATGCATATTTGAGGCTAGCGTTGTGGTAGGCGATGCTCGGCGCGCGGGAGCCGATATCGCTCGGGGCAGCGTTGATGTCGTCAGCCTTGCCGATGTACTGGACCGTATAGGAACCGGACCATGGACCGCTGGACGTTGTCAGCGAGGCGGTCGACCTCCACTTGGCGTAGCTGCCGCGGCCGCCCGTGATTTTGCCGGCATATTCGATGACCTCTCCGCCTGGGAACGGCGTCACGTCGAACTCGCTGAGACGGGAGACATCGGCCGTGACCGACGACGACCACCCGAACAGGTTGAAGTCATACATGGCACCAAGGTCGATGCCCGCGACGCGCTGCTGCGCCGCGTTTTCGGGCTGGGACGACAGGAAGTTGATTTCACCCGTACGTGGATCGCGCGTAAAACTCTGCGGCCCGCAGAAGATGTGTGCCAGCCCCGGCGAGTTGTAGCAGACCGAGAGTTTGGTCGAGCCGGGGACCGTTTCGATCGCGTTGTTGATCTTGATGTTGAAATAGTCGAGCGTTAGCGTCAACGCCTTCGACGGCGTCCAGACGGCACCGACGGTGAACGTGTCCGCCTCTTCCGGTTTCAGGTTCTGGTTGCCGCCGCCCGTCGTCAGGATCGACGGGCCGAACTGCCTGAAGCCAGCGACCAGGCCGGACGCTTGGCAGTTCTTGTAGACCGCGGAGTTAGGGTCGAGCGTATTCCAGTTGTTGCATGGATCCGTCGTCGTCAGGTTACCCTCGGAGACACCACCGAACAGTTCAGGGACATTCGGCACGCGAAATGCGGTCGACCGGTTGGCGCGCATTTTCAACGTGGGGATTACCTGCCAGTCGAGGCCGAGCTTGTAGGTGGCCTGCGACCCGAACAGGCTGTAGTCCGAATACCGCGCTGCGGCGTTCAACGTCAGGGAATCGACCAGCGGCAGCTTGGCCAGCAAGGGGACGGCCAGCTCTGCGAAGACCTCGCGCGCGCTGTACTCGCCGGCGATCGCGTCCTGGGCAGGCGTGTTGGCGGCACCCGACACAATCAGGGCGTCCGGGTCACGCCATCCGCGCTCCTGGCGGTACTCGAAGCCGGATGCGAAACCCACCGGCCCAGCTGGCAAAGAGAACACCTCGCCACTGATGCTTGCATTGAAGCTCTTCTGGTCGTTCCCACCATGGTCGCGGGTCGTAAAGTGGATGTATTCGAGGACCGCCGGGCTGAGGTTGCCGTAGCCAAGATAGTTGCCGCACGGGGCTGCTGTTGGCCCCCTGCCGCAGGTTGCGGCGTTGAGCGTCGCATCGACACGATCGAGGTTGATGATGTTCGTCATCCCATCAACGCCGGTGTTCCGTCCCCAGTTGAGGGATGCCGACCAGTCCCATTTTTCCCCGATCTCACCCTTCAGTCCGGCGAGCACCCGGAAGGTGTTCGTCTCCTGGAAGAAGTAGCGCGGGCCGACTTCGGCCACGCGGCGCCGCTCGAGTGTCAGGTTCTGACCGGTCGGATTGGTGGGATGGCTTGCAGCGATTTCAATCGGCCGGTACACACCAATCGCGCCGGGCGTTGCAAGCTGCCTGGACTGGCGGTTGGTGAACATGAGCTCTGTGAACAGGTCGACCTTGTCGTTCAAGCGCACATTGCCGAAAGCGCTGGCGCCGACGCGCTTGATCGGGTTCACCGCGTTGAGGAACGGGTTGCTGTTATAGGCGTGCCTGGCCGCGCTGTAGGTCTCGAAACCGCGCGGATTGCCGCTCGGGTCCTGGTTGAAATTGACCCGGCGGCCATCCGCCAGCCGCGCGCGTCCGCCGATGGTGGACGAGCTGCCCGAGCACATCAGTTCGCCCTCGTCCTCGAACAGTGAGCAGGGCGCGCGCGAGGCCAGGTTGACCGCTTCGCTCTCGGAATAGTTCAGGGATGCCATCAGCGAACCGCGCTCGCTTTTGGTGCCCCAGACGATGTCCGCCGACTTCTCGGCGCCGTCGCCGCGCTCGGTCTTCCCGTAACGGACCGACGCTTCGACGCCGTCCATCGCCTTCTTGGTGATGATGTTGACGACGCCGGCCACTGCATCGGCGCCGTAGATGGCAGATGCGCCGTCCTTCAGCACCTCGATCCGTTCGATCATCGCGACGGGAATCATGTTCAGGTCAACCGAGCTGTTCGCGCCCGTTCCGCCCGACACGACGCGACGACCGTTCAGGAGCACCAGCGTGCGGTCGATTCCCAGGCCGCGCAGGTTCACCTGTGTCGTGCCGTAGCCGTTACTGGTCCAGTACGCACTGGTCTGGCTGCCCGCCGTGCCGGCGGATGAAGGAAGCCGCTGCAGAAGTGTTTCGATCGAGATTGCGCCGGAGCGCTGGATGGTGTCGGCATCGATCACGGTGACGGGACCGACCCCGGAGACTTGTTCTTGTCGCAGGTTGATACGGCTACCGGTGACCTGGACGCGCTGCATTCCTGTCGCTTCAGCGGTAGCGGCTGTGGCTGGCTGTTGTGCATATGCGCTCTGCTGCAGAACCATCAGTGCAAGCGCGGCAGTCGTTCTTGGGACGTACTTGTAAGCCATTTACCCTCCGGGTTTGTTTTTGTAGGAGCTACTCAACTGAAGCTGACACATTTCCGAGGCTTCGTGACCAAGCCGGAGCGGGAGACCCGACAGCCAACCTGTCTATACATATTGCCGCCTTTCCAATGTAGCCAGAAGTCTACACGTTGGCAATAAAAATGTGTTTTTACAACACTCGCCCATATAAGATTCTTTCGCGCGCAAAAAGGCCGACGCATATTCGCGCCATACATGAGTGTGGAGGCGCTCAGCGACTGCGCAGGACAGCAGCAGTCGCCTCGCTTCAACTCAAGCAGATGCCATTTGACGGCACTCGGCGGCACACTTGCGGCATGCCGCAGCGCATTCCTGGCAATGCTGCATCTGATGCTTGCCGCACTCTTCCGCACACAGGTCACAAAGCGAAGCGCATGCTTCGCAGACAAGCTTTGCCGCTTCGCTACCCCTCGCCATCATTGCCGCAGCCAACCGGCACAGCTGCGCGCAATCGATGTCCAGGGCGATACAGCGCGCCATCATCTTTACGTCATCCTCCTGCAGACACGCTGCCGCACACATGTCGCACGCGTTAGCGCAATCGTTGCAAGCTTCGATACAGCTCTCGTACTGTTGATGCATGATGCTCTCCTCAAAAGGGTTGGTTTCAGTGTCGCCCGCAGGACATCCCTTGCCCTGGGCTACTGACGCGTCACCCTATGTAGACTCAAAACCACAGGCGCAGACCAGCTACTGCCTGCGTTTGGCTACGTTGGCCGCCGCGTACGCGCGTGTAGTCGGCGGTTTCCCCGAACTGCCTGCCCCAGGTAACACCGATGTAAGGCGCAAATTTGCGGGTGATTTCGTACCGGAGTCGCAGTCCGAAGCTGAGATCCGAAAGACCTTTTCCAGTGCCCCGCTCGGGATCGGCCCGGCTGTACAGGTTTGCACCCAACTCTGGTTCGAGAATCACCCTGGAAGTGAACAAGATCTCGTACTTCATCGCAAAGCGCGCCGCAAACTCGCCTCCGGATCGCCAGTACGCTGTCGCCTCGGTCTCGAACCAGTACGGCGCGAGGCCTTGCACCCCGAAGGCGAGCCAATCCCTTCCGCTACCTTCGCCGGCGTCGTGCCGTATGCCCAGCTGGGTGCTCCAGAACGGCGCGAATGCGCGGTCCCAGAGGAGTTCGGTACGGGCCGCTTCAAGCGCCCCGCCGCGGCGCTCGCCTTCGAGCTTCACCCATGCCTTGTTGTAGTCGTTGCCGTACCACGCCTCGACCTCCAGGTTTTGACCGCGTTCGCCATCACCTTTCGCCACCTCAGCCTTGTCGACCAGCACTTTCCCGAACGGGGCGTTGTCGTGCATCTCGTGGTTGCCGAAATTGGCGTGGCGCGTCCCTTCGTTATAGGCGTTCGGATCGCGCGCATCTGGCGGGGGCTTACCCCCCTGCATTGGTCCCATCGTCATGCCATGTCCACCCATGGGCGCTGCGGGAGCCGCTTGAGCCGGTCGCCCAGCCTGGGCAGCGCCAGCGCCGTGCCCCATCGCCGAGTGATCCATCCCCGGCGTGTGGGCGGGGGCGGCACTGGGTTTGGCGACGGGCGCGGTCTGTGGCTGCGTGCCGTGGCCTGCGTGCCCAGTGTCGTGTGCCTGGGGTTCCGCTTTCTGGACTGGGGTTGTCGCCTGTGGTGCCGCCGCTGGGCTCCCGTGGCCGGCGTGAGCAGCTTCCCCAGTTTTTGTTGAACCCGGAGCAGCCGTTGTTTGCTGCGATGGCATTGCGTTCGAGGCAGGCGGCGCAGCGTGACCCATCTTCGAATGGTCCATCGTCGACATGTCGTGTCCACTGACGGGCTGGGGCGGCTGGGGTTGGTGTCCCGCTGGCGGCGCAGTCTGTGCCATTGCGCTCACTGACAGCGCACCAGCCAGGATCAGTGTGGGAGGCATTAATTTCATCGCAGGAGTCCTCATGATACGACCACCTCCCTGAACATGCCGGCTTCCATGTGGTACATCAGGTGGCAGTGAAAGGCCCAGTGGCCGCGTGCGTCGGCTGTGACGCGGTAGGTGATTCGTTGTGCGGGCTGCACGTTGATGGTATGTTTCCGCACCTGGAACTCCCCGTTTTCGGACTCCAGGTCGCTCCACATCCCATGCAAATGGATCGGGTGGTTCATCATGGTGTCGTTGACGAGAACGATGCGCAGCCGCTCGCCATACCGGAAATGGATGGGCAGGGCCTCGGAGAATTTCTGGCCGTCGAACGACCACATGAACCGCTCCATGTTGCCTGTCAGGTGAAGTTCGATCTCGCGTGTCGGCTCCCTCGGATCGACCGAGGCGCCGATCGTCCGCAAATCCGCATAGGTCAAAACGCGGCGGCCATTCCCGCGCAGGTTGACGCCAGGATCATCGAGGTTCGTGCGCGGCATATCGACGTGCATGTCGACGCCTGGTCCATATTCGGTGCGCGCATGGGTAACCTTGGGAGGCTGGACAGGCTTGGCCGGCGAGGACATTTGCGCGTGCGCGGCATGAGCGTCGGCCGGGGCAGCGGCTTGCTGTCCATGGCCCTGATGAGCCGAGGCGGCGGCGACTCTCCCAGCGGATGAAGAGCGCCCCGTCCCCTGTGCATCCGTCCCGTGCCCGCCGTGTCCACCACCGTGCATGCCGGACATGGCCATCGCACCCATCATGTCCGTCATGGTCAGCCACTGTGCTTCGTCCACGGCAGGAACGGGTGCCTGCATGCCTGCTCGTGGCGCAAGCGTCGCGCGCACGAATCCCGAACGGCCTATCGACTGGGCGAAAACCGTGTACGCCTTTTCCTCGCTCGGTTCGACGATGACGTCGTAGGTTTCCGCCACCGAGATGCGTATCTCGTCCACGCTGACCGGCTCCACATCCTGGCCGTCGGCAGAAACCACCGTCATCTTCAGGCCCGGGATACGTACGTCGAAGATGGTCGTCGCCGCGCCGTTGATGAGGCGCAGGCGGACCTTCTCGCCTGGGCGGAACAAGCCCGTCCAGTTCATCTCCGCCGTGGCGCCATTGATAAGGTATCGAAGCGCTCCGCTGATGTTCCTGCTCGCCGTCACGTCGCTGAAGTCGTTGGGCATCATCCGCATCTGGTTCCACATCTTGCGCTTGTCGACGGCGGCGGAAAAGCCCATCGTCTGGACGTCACGCACGAATTCGCCGAAGGTCGGCTGCTTGTTGTTGAAGAAGTCGCTCATCTTCTTCAGGTTCGCCAGCACACGCTCGGGCTTCTCGTCGGTCCAGTCCGAGAGCATCACCACGTAGTCACGGTCTGCCGGTATGCGCTCCCCTCCCTTCGGGATCACGACGATCGGACCGTACAAACCGGTCTGCTCCTGGAAGGCGGAGTGGCTGTGGTACCAGTAAGTGCCGCTCTGCTTGACGTCGAACCGGTACGTGAACGTCTGGCCAGGCTCGATGCCGGCGAAACTCAATCCCGGCACACCATCCATCTCGGCTGGAAGGAGGATGCCGTGCCAGTGGATCGAACTGACCGTGGGGAGCCGGTTGGTGACCCGAATGGTCACAGTATCGCCCTCGTTCCAGTAGAGCGTCGGGGCCGGAAGCTGGCCGTTGACCACGGTGGCAATGCGGTCGGCGCCGGTAAAGTTGACGGCTGCAGGCCGGATCTCCAGGTCGAAATTACTGCCGCGCAGGGCCCTGCGGTCCTCCGGGGCAGCGAACAGTGAACCCGGACTCAAGCCTGCGAGCCCGGCCACTGCACCAAGCCCTTGCAGGAAGCGGCGGCGCCACCTGCTGACGCCCCCTTCAGATACATCGACATACTTCATATGGACCTCCGATACGAATTGAAAGTTATGGCGCAGACAGGCTGCGCGGCGAGGTGCCAGGCCAATGTCCGTGCTCCCGGCACGTGCGCAGGCCGGGCTCGCGGCCGACGCGGCAGGCACCGGGCGCTGCTGTCGGAGCAAAGCCGCAGGAACGCGCGCGAGCCTGGACGCACGGGCGCGTAGCACAGGCTGAGCAGCAGGTTCAGGAAGCGTTCGCCGGCACTAGCCGCGGTGAGTTGTCACGCCGCGGTTGGCGTGAGAAGACGAGGTGGGCGTTCGATCCGGGCTGGGATATGCCCGGTAAAAGAGGATGGGGAGAATTGCTGAAGTCCGTTGGCCGGTTCTTCCATTGCGCTTAGAAGGGCCACCGGGGGCGGCGCGTATGCGCCAATGCTACAGCCCGCGCAGCTACCGCAACTGGACCGCTCATGCGCATCCTTGCTTGTGGACTCACAGTCGCCATCAGGTGAAGAAGCGCTCTGCGCCGCCGGGGCGACATGTTCGTGAGTGACCGCCTGACTGTCGGCGTCTGCGGCGGCTACCGCCAATGTAACATCCGACTCGGCACTGGGGACGACTGAAGCATGGTGAGACATGCCGCATGCAAACCTCGCCACTCCCGCAATGCCCTGCACTGGTAAGGAAACGATGAGTAGGCACAAGAAAAATGATCGTAGCCTGCTGCACATATGGTCAATGTAGCATGCTTGCGGCGAGAAGCGCACACACAAGAAAGCTGAAACGAACTTGATGCAGACACCCGGCTTTGTGCGGTGCTGCGCGAAGCGCCGCAGATTGTCCAGGTGTCGGCAAGATGATCCATGCGATGGACCACGGCCTCGTCCCCACCGTGCGCAAATGACGGCATGGCGGGCAGCCGCGACCGATAAACATTATCCGGCGCAGCAGGAAAGCTGCGTCACATCCTTGTTGAAGGTCTGCGCCGCCAGCTTCAAGCCCTCGACCATAGTCAGGTAGGGGAACAACTGATCGGCCAGTTCCTGCACTGTCATGCGGTTACGAATGGCCAGGGCCGCTGTCTGGATCAGTTCGCCTGCTTCTGGCGCAACGGCCTGAACGCCGAGCAAACGTCCATCATCGGCCGCAGCCACCAGCTTGATGAAGCCCCGTGTATCAAAGTTGGCGAGCGCACGCGGTACGTTGTCTAGTGTCAGCAACCGACTATCAGACTCGATGCCCTCATGGTGCGCCTGCGCTTCACTGTAGCCCACAGTCGCCACTTGCGGATCGGTGAACACTACGGCCGGCATTGCCCTCAAATCCAGGGCGCTATCTGCGCCCATCATGTTGATCGCGGCGCGGGTACCAGCAGCCGCCGCCACGTAAACGAGTTGCGGCTGATCAGTGCAGTCGCCGGCGGCGTAAATGTGGGGTGTACTGGTCCGCATACCCTCGTCAACGCGAATGGCCCCTTGCGCAGTAACGGTGACGCCAGCGGCATCCAGGGCCAGGCCGCGGGTGTTCGGTGCCCGGCCGGTGGCAATGAGCAGCTTGTCAGCGCGTAGTTCGCCGCGCGCGGTCGTCAGCACGAACTCACCACTTACATGGGCGACCTGCCGAGTCTGGGTGTGCTCCAGCACCTCAATGCCCTCAGCACGGAAAGCCGCTGTCAACGCCTCACCGATAGCCGGGTCTTCTTGAGAGAACAAGGTGCTGCGTGCAAAGACCGTCACTTTGCTGCCCAGCCGGGCGAAGGCTTGGGCCAGCTCCAGTGCCACCACCGACGAGCCGATCACGGCCAATCGCTGGGGAACCGCGTCACTGACTAAGGCCTCAGTGGAAGTCCAGTAAGGCGTGCCCTTCAATCCAGGGATCGGAGGGATCGCCGGGTTGGCACCGGTAGCGACCAGGCAGCGGTCAAATGTTACCTCACGCTCACCGCCATCCGGCAAGCGCACCGCCAGCGCGTGCTCACCTTTAAAACGAGCCTCGCCATGCAAGACGGTGATAGCTGGGTTACCTTCAAGAATGCTCTCGTATTTAGCATGTCGCAGTTCATCGACGCGCGCCTGCTGCTGGGCCAGCAGCTTATTACGGTCAATGGCTGGCATCGTGGCCCCGACACCGACGTCGAACGGGCTTTTCTGCCGGAGATGGGCGACGTGCGCGGCACGGATCATGATCTTGGATGGGACGCAGCCGATATTCACGCAGGTGCCGCCGATCGTGCCACGTTCGATGAGCGTGACCCGCGCGCCTTGCTCCACGGCTTTGAGCGAAGCGGCCATCGCGGCCGCACCGCTGCCGATGACGGCTATATTCAACCGCCGATCGCTGTCACCTCTGGCGCGGTTATCGGCGCTTCCCATCGATTTGCGCACGGTGTCCGGAAGTCCGGTCCGGTTGTTTGCCAGTAGCGCATCGGCAAGCGTCGCTTTGTAGCCGAGCCCGTCTACAGCGGCGATTAACGCTCCGGGTAAGGTGCCTGACTCAGTCGAAACTTCAGCCCTTCCCTCCGGGTAGGACACAAGCACCGCCCGCACGCCCGGTACGGTCTCCAGCGCTTCCTTGACATGCGCCGCGCAAGATCCGCAGGTCATGCCGGATATTTCTAGATAAGTCATGCAACCACTCCTGTTTCTTTATTCTCTCGCGAAGGACTCCCGGTCCACGCAGACTCACTACTTGACGTGGGATGGATAGCCCGCATCTCCAGTAGCCTTGGTGAGTTTCTGCACACTGGTCTTCGCGTCATCGAAGGTGACGACCGCTTCGCGCGGCTCGAAAGTCACGTCAACTTTGCTCACGCCGTCGACTTTGGAGAGTGCCTTCTTGATGGTGATGGGGCAGGTAGCGCAGTTCATGCCCGGTACGGCCAGCGTGACGGTTTGGGTTGCGGCCCAGGCAGGGGCAATAACGGTCGCGAAGACGAGAGTAGCTAGCAGTTTTTTCATGGAGAACTCCAGGGATCAATAGAAAAAGGGCATAACGTAAGGAAATCCGAGCGCGACCAGAACGAGACCACCCACAACCCAGAAAATCAGCTTATAGGTAGCTCGCACTTGGGGTGTCGCGCAAACGTCCCCAGGTGCGCAGGCTTGTTCTGGGCGATAAATGCGCCGCCACGCAACGAACAATGCTAGCAACGCCAGACTGATGAAGAGCGGCCGATAAGGGTCCAGCAATGTAAGGTTGCCGATCCAGGCGCCGCTGAATCCCAAGGTAACCAGGAGCAACGGTCCCAGGCAGCAGGCTGAGGCGAGGATCGCAGCTAATCCTCCGGCGAAGAGCGCTCCACGCCCGTTTGCTGGTTCAGACATGCGCTTTTCCTTTCGAATCTGAATTGAATAGCGTAACCTTACTTCCGTAGTCAGGTACGGAGTCAAGCGATATGGAAAGCAAATTGGAAGATCTGACGATCGGCGCATTTGCCAAGGCAGCCGGGGTCAACGTGGAGACCATACGGTTCTATCAACGCAAGGGACTGTTGCGAGAGCCTGACAAGCCTTATGGGGGAATCCGCCGCTACGGTGAGGCAGATGTAACACGTGTGCGATTCATTAAATCAGCCCAGAGGCTGGGTTTCAGCCTGGACGAGGTTGCGGAGCTGTTGCATCTGGAAGATGGCGCGCATTGCGACGAAGCCAGCAGTCTTGCGCAGCGCAAGCTGTCAGACGTGCGCGAGAAAATGGGGGACCTGGCACGTATGGAGGCAGTCCTGTCTGAATTGGTGTGCGCCTGCCGTGCGAGAGTCGGAAGCGTTTCCTGCCCGCTGATCGGGTCACTGCAAAATGGGGAAATCGCCGCGGCGTGCGATGGGGAGCAGTAATGTAGTGTTCAAGACGCCTCCCTTTAGCGCCCGATCCTTCCCGCTTTCCTGATTCCCATGCGCTGACGAAGGCGCCGCTAACGGTCACCTGGCTCTGGCTGCGACAAGCCTTTCTGAAGAGGTAGTGATCAGCATTCTAATCATTCAGCGTCAGCACAATGACACGCCAGGGCCGCGACCGCGGCTGCCCTGGCGTGTCACTGCGCTGGATGACTTGGTACGAGCATGAACGCCCGTACGCGCGTTATTTGACAGATGAGATGATGTAATTCGACCCTTGCTGGGTGAACTCCACGTCAACCTTCTTGCCGACGACCAACTTTTCGAGCAATGACTTGTCCTTGACGCCGAAACTCATCGTCATTGGCGGCCAGTTGAGGGTTTTTACCTGATCGTGTGCAAGCGTCACTTTGCCGTTGGCCTGATCCAGCGCCTTCACTACGCCTGACGTTTTATGCACCATCCCTTTTTGGGGCGTACCCTGGGCGCTATCGGACGTTTTCTCCTTCATCATGTCCTGACATGCCGACATATCCATGCCCTTCATATCTTTCATGTCCATGCAGCCTTGTTTCATATCCATACCCTTCATATCGCCAGCTTGGCCGAAGGCAGCGCCGGAAATGGTCAATGCAGCGATCAGGGACAGTGGGGCAAAACGTTTCATGAGATTCTCCTCAAGGTGGGTAAAGTAGAGTTTTTCATCCGCGACCGGACAACATCATTCATGTGCTTTCATAACTGATCTCGTTGCGTGCGGGTTTCGGGATATCCTCTTGTCGCAGCTCCCGACGGCGCATCAACATATAAACGACCGGAACCACAAACATCGACAGCAATGGCGCGGACAGCATCCCGCCAACCATTGGCGCCGCAATACGCTGCATGATTTCGGAACCGGTGCCATGGGCGATCATGATGGGCACCAGACCTGCGATGATTACCGCGACGGTCATGGCCTTCGGCCTCACGCGTTGAACCGCCCCCTCTCGAATGGCATCCAACAGATCGGCTTCGGATGACTTTCCGGCAGCCAGGCGGGCTTCCCAGGCATGCTTCAGGTAGAGCAGCATGATCACGCCGAATTCGGCCGCTACGCCGGCAAGTGCAATGAAGCCGACCGCACTGGCAACCGAAAGGTGGTGTCGGAGCATCCAGAGAAGCCAGATACCGCCGGCCAGTGCGAACGGCAAGGTGGCCATGATCAGGATCGCCTCGTCAAAGCGCTTGAATGTCAGGTAGAGGAGGATGAAGATCACCAGGAGCGTCGCCGGCACCACAATCTTGAGCTTCGCACTGGCGCGTTCCAGGTATTCAAACTGACCTGACCAGGAAATCGAGTAACCCGGTTGCAGCTTGACCTCCTTCACGACAGCTTGCTGCATGTCGCGTACCACCGAGTTCATGTCGCGTCCCCGGATGTCGACGTACACCCACCCGGACAGGCGTGCGTTTTCACTCCTGAGCATGGGTGGGCCCTCATTGATGCGGATCTCTGCCACATCACCCAGGCGAATCTGTGCCCCGCGTGGCGTCAGGACGGGCAATTGCCGCAGGTTTTCGATTGAATCACGGATTTCGCGCGGATAGCGGACGTTGATCGGGAAGCGCTGCAGGCCTTCGACAGTCTCGCCGATGTTGTCGCCCCCAATTGCTGCCGACACGACGCTCTGCACGTCGGCGATATTCAGGCCGTACCGGGCTGCCTGGTCGCGGTTGATGTTGACGTCGACATAGCGTCCTCCGTTGAGACGTTCAGCGAGTGCCGACGACACGCCGGGCACCGTCTTGACGATCCGTTCGATTTCTCCGGCAACGCGATCGATCTCCTGCAGGCTGGTACCGGCTACCTTGACGCCGACCGGACTCTTGATGCCGGTGGCCAGCATATCGATGCGATTTCGGATGGGTGGCACCCAGATGTTGGAGAGTCCGGGTACCTTGACCACGCGGTCGAGTTCCTCGACCAGCTTATCCGTGGTCATTCCCGGCCGCCATTGATCCCTGGGCTTGAACTGGATCGTGGTCTCGAACATCTCCAGTGGCGCAGGATCGGTTGCCGTCTCGGCCCGTCCCGCTTTCCCAAACACGCTTTGCACTTCGGGCACGGTTTTTATCAGGCGGTCGGTTTGCTGCAGCAGTTGCGACACCTTGCCCGCCGATAGCCCTGGTAGCGCCGAAGGCATGTACAGAAGGTCGCCTTCATCAAGAGGCGGCATGAACTCTGCGCCGAGCCGGGTCATCGGCCAGATAGTGACGGCGGCAATCACAGCGGCAGCGACCAGCGTCGCCTTGGGAAAGCGCAGCACGCCATCGAGCAAGGGCCGATAGACGGCGATCAGGAAGCGATTCAGGGGATTCTTGTGTTCTTCGGGAATACGCCCGCGGATCAGGTAACCCATCAATACCGGAATCAAGGTCACGGCCAGTCCTGCAGCCGCTGCCATGGAGTAGGTCTTGGTGAACGCGAGCGGCGAGAACAGGCGTCCTTCCTGCGCCTCCAATGTGAATACCGGAATAAACGACAGCACGATGATCAGCAGCGAGAAGAACAGCGCTGGGCCGACTTCCGCTGCGGCGTCTCCAATAACCCGCCAGCGAGCCTCCCCTTCCAGCTTCGCTCCTGGATGGGCGTGATTCCATGCTTCGATATGCTTGTGCGCGTTCTCGATCATGACCACGGCGGCGTCCACCATCGCCCCGACCGCAATCGCGATACCGCCCAGCGACATGATGTTCGCGTTCACCCCTTGGTAGTGCATGACGATAAAGGCGACCAGAATACCGATCGGCAATGTGACAATCGCGACCAGCGCCGAGCGCAGATGGAACAGGAAGATTGCGCACACAATCGCAACGACAACAAATTCCTCGACCAGCTTGTCGCGCAGATTGTCTACGGCCCGTCTGATTAAGTGCGATCGGTCGTAAGTGGGAACGATTTCCACTCCAGGGGGCAGACCTGGCTTGAGGGCCGCCAGTTTGGCTTTCACCGCATCGATGGTTTCCAGTGCATTTTTCCCTGAGCGCATGACGATGATGCCGCCTGCAACCTCGCCTTCGCCGTTGAGCTCGGAGATGCCGCGTCGCATTTCCGGACCCAGCTGGATTCGCGCGACGTCACCGAGCCGGACAGGAATACCGGCCTCTGAGGTCATCAGGGGAATCTTGCGGAAGTCGTCGAGCGACTGCAGGTAACCACTCGACCGTACCATATATTCGGCTTCGCCCAGCTCGAGTACCGAACCACCGGCTTCCTGGTTGGCCTTCTGCACCGCCTCGATGACCATGTTATGCGCGATGTTATAGGCCCGCAGCTTGGCAGGATCGAGCACGATCTGATATTGCCGCACCATGCCACCCAGGCTTGCGACCTCCGACACGTTAGGCACGGTCTTCAATTCGTACTTGAGGAACCAGTCCTGGAGCGCACGGAGCTGCGAGAGGTCCATCTTGCCGCTCCGGTCGACCAGCGCATATTCATAGACCCATCCGACGCCGCTCGCGTCCGGTCCGAGTGCGGGCTTCGCTTGCGTCGGGAGCCGCGACTGGACCTGGTTCAGGTATTCCAGCACGCGCGAACGTGCCCAGTACGGATCGGTCCCGTCCTCGAACAGAATGTAGACGAAGGAGTCGCCGAAGAACGAATAACCGCGCACGGTCTTCGCCCCGGGAACCGACAGCATGGTGGTCGTCAGTGGATAGGTGACCTGGTTCTCGACGATCTGCGGCGCCTGGCCGGGCCAGGTCGTGCGGATGATGACCTGCACGTCGGACAGGTCGGGAAGCGCGTCGAGCGGCGTGCGCTGGAGGGACCAGGCGCCCCATGCGGTCATGCCTGCCGTGGCCAGGAGCACGAGGAAACGATTGGCGATCGACCAGCGGATCAGTCGGGCGATCATTTCCGGCCTTTCTGCTCCCCGGGCGTCCGGGTGATATTGATGATCTCGTACTCGCCTTCACCGCTTTGCCGGAACTCGAACGTTACCGAGTCTCCGACAGCGAACTCGCCCGGCAATCCGCCGGCGGGCAGCTTGAAGCCCATCGTCATCGGTGGCCATTGCAGGCTTGGAACCGGCCCGTGCGAGAGTACGATTTCGTCCTTGTCGATGCTCTCGACCTTGCCTTCGCCGCGATGGTGTCCGGCCCCCGTATCCGCACCCGTGCCCGCACCCGTATCGGCCAGTTGGGGTCGCACGCCCTGCGGGGCCTGCGAGACTTGATCAGCTTTCGGGGGCTCGGCCAGGCGAGTCGCGGTTCCGCGCAGGCTTGCTTCCGAATCGATCAGGAACTGGCCTGAGACCACCACTTTTTGTCCTGCCTCGAGCCCACGGCGGATCTCGGTCTTGCCATCGCCCTCGCTGCCAGGTTCGACCTCCACCGGCGTGAACTTGCCCTCTCCAAGCGCCACCATCACGACGCTGCGCTGTCCCGTCTGGATGACTGCTTCGGTCGGTACCAGCAGCGTGTCCGTGCCCGCGGCCGGCGCGAAGCGCACGGTCGCGAACATGCCCGGCACGAGCCGCTGCCCTGGATTCTCCAGTTCGACTCGCGCGCGCAGGGTTCGGGTTGCCGGATCGACTTCCGGCAGGATCGCGCTGACCCGGCCTTTCAGCACGGTGCCGGGCGAGGATGGGGTGCGCGCCTCCACGATGCTGCCGGGGCGTACCTGCGCCGCGGCCGCTTCCGGCACTTCCGCGTTGACCCAGACGGTGCCCAGTCCGTTGATCCGAAACATCGGTGCGCCGACGGCAACCGTCGTTCCCTCGCGTACCGACAGCTCGGACACGACGCCGCCGATCGGGGCGTTGATCGTCACCCGCGGCTGCACCTTCCCGCCGGCGTCGACAGCCCGAATCTGGGCGTCGGTCATGCCTGCAAGGCGCATGCGCTGCCTGGCGCCATCCAACAGGCCATCAAGGCCGTTCCCGGGCATGCGCTTCACCGCCAGGAATTCCTCTTGCGCCGCGACCCAGTCCGGCACATACACTGCCGCCAGCGGCTGGCCCTTTTTTACAGGGTCGAGCGGCGCCCGCACGAACAGCCGCTCGACGAAGCCGGCGCTGCGCGCCTGCACCAGCGCGACGTCGCGCTCGTTCCAGGCGACGGTGCCGACGGCTTCGACGCCCATGGCCAGCTTGCCCCGCGTGACTTCGGCGGTGCGGATCCCGAGATTCTGTTCCACCACCGGACTGATCGAGACCTTGGCCTCGTCCGCAGGCGCATCGGCGTACACGGGAACGAGCTGCATGTCCATGAAAGGCGACTTGCCTGGCTTGTCGAATTTCTGCCCTGGCACCATCGGGTCATGCCAGTAAAGCACCTTCCTTCCGGTCGCCGGATCGAGCGCGCCGCCCGTACTGCCCGCACCTGCGTGCGCAGCCGGCGCTGCGCCGGCTGCGGCTTCCATTCCCTTGTTCATTCCGAGGCGATAGACGCTATATCCCCCAGCCCCGACGACGAGCACCGCCAGCAGGGCAATCGCCATGGTTTTCCAGTTCATTGCTGCCTCCCGTCGGTACCCGGGTTCGCATTGTGTTGTCTGCCCGCAGGGACCAGGAACCGGAGCTGCGCCCAGAGACGGCCAGTGTCCGCTTCCAGCTGCAGCACTTGCAAGCGCGCATCGAGTTCGCTGCGCCGCGCCGCGAGCACGTCGGCGAGCGACGTCTTGCCTCCGCGGTATTGCGCGACAGCTGAAGTGGTCCGTGAGCGTGCCAGCGGAAGCAGGTCCTGCTCCAGTCGCGTCTGGCGCTCCCGGTTGCTCTGCCACTCATTGAGCATGGCCCCCACTTCGGCTACGTGCGCCCGCAGCGCATCCTCGCTTTCGGCCTTCGCCTGCTCGAGCTGTGCCAGCCGTGCCGATACTTCCCTGTCCTGCCGGTTACCTTGATTCCATTGCAAGGGAACGGACACACCGACAGACAGCATGTTCGAGTACGCGTGTCCGCGCTGCTGGAATGCGACTTCGACGCTCCAGTCTGGCTTTTTGTCGGCCCGTGCCAGCGCCGCTTCGGTTGCAGCGATGTCTTCCTGCTTGCGCAGGACGGCGATCTCGGGATGATGGCCAAGCTGGGTTTCCAGCGTCCTCAGCTCGAGCGGAACGGCGTCAAGCACCGGCTTGCCTGCGAGGGGGAGCTGCGCCGCCTCGCCGATCCAGCGCGCGAGCGCCAGTTTGGCGTTGGCGACGCGCCGTCCCAGCTCGCGGGCGCGATCAGCCAGGGCAACCGCTTCGCCGCGGACGCTGAAGACGTCGGCTTGTGCGCCGCGTCCGCCACGGTATGCAGCCTCGGCCGCGGCGACCTCCTGGCCCGCCTGCTGTTCCTGTTCGGCGACCAGCCCTGCCATCGCCTCAGCGTAATATCGTTCCAGCCAGGCCACCGCCGTGTCGCGCTCGATCGCGGCGGCGGCCGCAGTCTTTTCCGCCGATGTCTTGTCGGCTTCGCGCTCAAAGCGCTCTGCGCGCAAGCGCCGCTTGTCGGCGCGCGTCAGGTCTTGCATGAGGCCGATGCGACGCTGGGTCATGAAATCGCGCGTCGTGCTGAAGCGGTCCGGTCCTTCGACCGGTACGTTGTCGACGCCAAGCTTCAGGATGGGGTCGGGCAATCGCCCGGCAGCGACGGCCTGTTCTCGCGACGCATGAACGGCATAGTCCTTGGCGGCAAGAAGACGGGAACGTTCTACCGCGCGGAGCTGCGCCTCCTGCAGTGTCAGCGGACTGTTGGCCGCGCCGGCGCCGCCGCACAATGCGGCGCTCAATGTGGCGACAAATGAGGTGAGTACGAGCCGTGCGCCGTGTCGACAGGCGCGATGACGCGCCAGCACGGGCGCGGTGTATGGGATAAACATGGAACCTCCAAGGATGCAACGCACAACATCGCCAGTGCGCGCGGCACAGCGACGACAGACTTGGCAAGCAGGAGGATCAGATACGGAAACAGCAGTGGCGGATCGCCAGGGGCGGTGACGTTGTTCGCGTCAGGAAAGGAGGATTAGCGGAGGTGGAGTCTGGTCGGTAAGCGACGTCCAGCGGTAGCAGCGGCAACCCGAAGCCGACGGCCAGGAACGGTTGCAGTGGCGGCACTCCAGGCTTGTCGAGCGATTGGCTGTCGGCCTGGTGGTAGGCGTCACAAAGGCTGGGCTGCACCGGGTCCATCTCGTGGCAGGCCGGCATCTCGTCTGGCGGCGCGTAGGCCGACATGTGCGCGACTTCGCTTTCATGCTGCACGCTCAGCGCCGGGCAGGCGTATGCCGCCACAGCAAGCTGCATGAACAGGATGCTGAAAAGGGTGATCGTCGCAGCGAATAGCCGCGATGGACGAGAGAGGTGCTTCATGATTAGGTGGGATGCTACAAGTGGCGTCCGTTGTTGTCAACGACGCCACTTGTCCTGCAGTTCCCTGCCCTGGCTATGCGGCGGCGCCGGAAATCAAACCCGGACGGCGCCGCTCCGGAATCGTAACGTCGTCTTCAGCCATTCCCGGACCTGATAGGTCCTGGCTTCAAACGGCAGGTGAAACAGGAAGGCGCCGACGACGAGCCCAACATACAGGAGCAGATACACCAACAAATGCAGCGGCCGGTGAGGATCGAGCTTGGCGTTGCCAAGGACGGGCGCTGCAAGGTGCAGCATCGCTCCCATCAGTGGAATGTGCAGGACATACAGCGTAAACGAGAACTCCGAAAAGAATCGCCCGACGCGGTTGACCCATTCGTTAGCTCGCGTACGTGCCCACGTGACTTGCATGCTCGACAGAAACAGCACGAAGACCATGCTGAATAACAGGTACTGGACAAAGCTGTCCACACTGATGTCGCTCTTCCCTTTCAGGCGGATAGCGGCAGCCGCGCCGATGAGTCCAAGAAATAAGGTCCAGCGCAGGAACGGGCCACATTCGATCCGCACGCGTGAGAATGCTACACCCAGCAGCCAGATCGAAAAGTACAGCAGGATTGCGCTGTTCAGCAGTTGTACGATAGCGGCAACCGTCAACAGGATCAGGACCCGGCGCCACGTGGACCGGGTACGGAATAGCATGACGAGTAGAGGAAACAGCACGTAATACCAAGTCTCGTTCGCTAGGCTCCATAACGGAAAATTACCGCCAAACTCTGGCACGAGAATGTTTTGCAGTCCAACCAGATTGCCAACAAGAGCAGTTGCCGAGTACGCATTGTCCGGTGCGAATGACAGACGCGACGGATTGAGCGCGGCCGTCGCCAAGCCGAACAACAAAATCGCGCCAAAGGTCGGCATCAGCACGATCCACAACCGGGTTACCCGGTCGATTGTGTAATTTCTGATAACGCCGTCGGTGCCAATGCGGTTGAGAAGACTGCCTCCGACAAGCCAGCCGCTGAGCACGAAAAAAACGATCACCGCAAGGTAGGCAAACCCGGCTACAAAAGCAAGCCCCTGAAACGGCAGTGATGGGTTCTGAACGGTGTCGAAGCCAGGGTAGACTTGGGCACGCAGATGCGCGGCCGCAACGATTAGCGCCGCTAAACCTCGCAGCAGCGAGATAAGCATGGAATGCCACTGGTCTTCAGACAAATTGGATCGTTGAAGCAACGCAATCTTTGTCATGATGGGCTCTGGAAAAGGTCGATATTGACCGATCCTAGGCCACGCCCGAGCTTGGCCATCTGATAACAAACAAGCACGCAAGATGCTTGCAATCAGGACATTGGGGCATACGCGGCAGCAGCCGTGTTGAATTCTCCTGCTCACACTGCCTTACTACTTTAGACTAGCCAGTGGGCCTCTGGCACCTCCTGCCTGCCCAAAACACCATCGTTGCTCTACCATATGCCGCGGCGCCCCCTCGGGCGGTCGCCTTACCTGCGGGAATTAACTCGGTTCACTTCGGCACCTCCCACTCGACATTGCCGACGGACTTCCCCTCCTCCTCGTCGTCATCGTCGTACTAGGTGGCGAAGACGGACCAGGAACTGCCGTCTTCGCTGCGAACAAGACCGCAGATTCCAATATGGTCTTTGACATCGACACCCTGCTTTCGTGGATTGCATTGTTCGACCAAACGTAGGGAGTTTTGTCACAAACACCGCGGTCGCGCAATTCGATGGGCACCACCATGCAGCCTGCGCCGTGAACTGTATGCGTACAATGGCATGGCCGCCCTGTTTGCAGAGAGCGAAAGAACGATCACCTGGGGGAGCTGACTCGATGGATACCTAACACGAACGCGCGACCATCTTTTCGCCGTGCCGCACCTACCGCTATGCGCTATGGCGCGACTTCGGCGACCTGGCAGGAGAAGGCTACGCCATGTTCATCGGTCTCAATCCGAGTACTGCAGACGAGGTTACCGACGATCCGACCATCCGCCGCTGCATCGCTTTCGCCAAATCATGGGGTTACGGCGCACTTTGTATGACCAACCTGTTCGGCTTCAGGGCCACGGATCCGGTCAACATGAAGGCAGCCACCGACCCGGTCGGCCCGGAGAACGACTATCACCTGCAGCGCCTGGCGCGCGGTGCCGGCATTGTCGTGGCCGCGTGGGGTGTCCATGGGGCGCACCGGCAGCGGGATACGGCCGTGCGGTCGATGATGCCCAAGCTGCACTGCTTGAGAAAAACCGGGGATGGCCATCCTGGACATCCGCTGTATCTTCCCAATATCTCACTCCGATTCCGCTCTAACACAGGCACGCCTGGTGGCCTGGCGAAAACCCAGACTCCACTCGGCGCGATCATCCTACCTAAAAACGTAACTAACGAACCTGTAACGCAACGTCCCTCCCTCCGGAGAGACCGCGACTCCACACACGCCAACTCCGCAAACCCAAGCGACCAG
>NZ_JBHSMS010000015.1:121842-128154 GCF_042656795.1 Massilia jejuensis
CGGGCCCGGAGGAAGCAACTCCTCACGCGTCGTCGTCTGATCCTGCGTGCTTTTCTTCATGAGTTCTTTTGAGGTATAGCTTCTATTTTTTTAGGAGGCCCCATTCAAACACAGTAGGGGCCACAAGGGTGGTACTGTCGCCATCAGCCGCTGGTGTTCCAGCGCTCGGCAGCAGCGCCGAGCGCCTCACAGACCGCCTGATTTCGGACTCAGGGAGATGAAACCGTGCCGGGACAGGAAGCGTAGCACGGCCGCTGGCTCGGCCCCTACCTTTTCGGCGACGAGATGGGCCATCGTTGAGACAAATGGCGTGGAGAACTTTTCGCGGACCAGGTGATATAGGATGCTTGAGTCGTCTACGGTCCATCCATCGATCCGTGCGCGGCTCGCTGCAAGCCCAAGCTCATAGCCGCGCCCATGAGGTGGAAGGGTCCACTTCCAGAGCATAATGCCCGGTTCGCGGGAGAGGTGCACACCAACCAGGTCTGGCTCATTCCCCACTGTGAGAGAGGTCCGCGCAGCGGGCGCTCGTCTTAGCGAAACGTTGTCGAGCCCTGGCACCAACTCCGGGAACAGTAGCGTAAAGAGCCTGTCGTACTGGGGATCGCGCCGGTAAGTATCCTCACGCTGCATGACACTCGTTCGCACCCTGCTGCGCCACTCGTCGACGAGTTCATCCTGCCTTTTGGTGAGGCCGAGGGCTGGGCCCCGGGCCTTTATGGCCAAATGATACAGCCCATGCCATGATTTGGACTCGATGCCGGTGTCCATCAGCATGCTATTGATAACCTGCCAGACCTTGCTGTAGCGGTAGGCGACCGGATAGCCCATCATCAGCGACATCAGCCGGTGCAGCACAGTACGCTGGTCGTCGAATAGGCGGTAGTCGAGCGCCTCAGGATAGCCGTGGACATGCAGAGCATCGGCCGCCTCAAGAACGGCAGCAAGGGCGTCATTCCTTTCAGATGTCGAAACTTGCTCGTCGACCTCGAAGTCGAGCCGCGCGAGCTCTCTCACCGCGGCAAGGTACTGACGGGCGCAATCCTGTTCCGTCATTTCCAGCATCTGCTGTTTGGTTCTGCCGGTCGTACCCCGTCGGCGAGATCCCAGTTCCAGGAAACCGCCCTGCGGTGCCCCGGGCATCTTCGACACTGACGGATGATGAAGCCAGACCTTCCCGGCCACCTCGTGCAGCACGAGCTGACGCAGTGCGGGCCTAGACAGGGCTCCAGCCATGTGGGAGAAGTCGAGTTCAATCGTGGCCAGGTCGACCGCGCGAATGCGTTCGAGGCGCTCGGCGGTGATTGTATTGGTGACCGTGACCTCGACCAGCAGCTCGCCGCCAGTCTTCAGCTGCGCAATAACATCGGGGATAATGCGGCCGAGCTTCCGCTCTAGACGCGCGCCGGCCAGTTGCACGCGCTCTGTCCGCTTCTTGTCGGTCGCGATCGCCCCGACCGACGTCAGCCACCAGCCTGGCAGAAGAACGGAGTTAGCGCGTTCCAGGATCGCCTTCACCTCGCGGTGCAGGAGAGACTCGCGCCGCAGATCCGCTGGCAAGTCCGTCAGGTCCTCATCCCAGTCAAGGGCATAGCCTGCCGCTCGCTTTGCTTCTTCCCTGGCTGCGGCGTCGCCGGCGGCGTCCGGCCAGTGCCCGCACCAGGCACCCTTCTCGATTGCTGGCACGAGCCGTGCGCGCAGTTCCTCAGGCGACATCTCGGCAAGCGCTGGATCATCGATGCAGATCTCGATCTGGGGCTCCAGGGTTTCGCCTGCTTCGGTATCATCGATACGGGCGCGCCCAGACACGACCACCCTCAGCCGGCGCCCATCGGCGAGTACCACCTCGGCGGTCGTCGAGTCGATGAAGCGCAGTTTGCCAACGTGTACGGGCTGCGGCGCTACGTCGATCCATCCCTCGTACGGAGCACCTGAGAGGCCCCACACAGCAATGGACCGACGAAGTCGCGGTAAGACGATCACGTCGCCCTCGTGCAGGCTGGCCAGTAGCGCTGCGCGCGCCGACAGCACTTTGCATGCCTGGGGTTCTGTCCCGCTCTCGTGCCGGAAGTGTGGGCGATTCCGCCACTCGACCTTCGCTGCGTTGACCGAGTGAAGCGGCTTATTGCAGCTGATGCAGACGCAGCCAGATGCGCGGCCGCGCTCGTGCTCACCCAGCTCCATGATGTAGCGCAGCTGCCCATTTCCTGCGTCACGCGCCCACGCTAGGACGTTGTCCTGCAGCCGCGTGCGGACCTGCTCCGGGCGCCGAACGGTAATGTGGGTCGCGGCTGGATCAGTCATGTGCGTTTTCGCCTGTTATCTTTGCAGAAACTCGCGCAGAACCTTGATGCCCGCTCAGGCGCCGGCGAATGCCGTGAATCTGGTTCGAAGTCATGTAGTAACAGTGTATGTGTATTTACATCGCGGTGCACTTTCGCGCGCGAAAGTAAGCGGTTGTGCATAAAGGGAACCATGATTCACTTGACCAGGTCAGCGATTTTCGCTGAGGCCCCTGCTCCGTTGTCGGGTTCGATCGGCGTCTGTTGTGCAAGGAACGCAGCGCTGCCCTGCAGGCGCCGACGCGTTTCCGCGTGAGCGTACTTGGAAGTGGTCGCCAGCGATGCGTGTCCTGCTACCTTCATCTCGACCTCGGCCGGGGTGCCTGCGGCAAGGGAATGTGTGATTCCGGTGTGGCGCAGCCAGTGCGTGCTGGCGCGGCGCAGTTGCGCCGCCGACTGCGGCGCCACATGCTCGAGATGGTCAGCGCAACCGGCGAAAAACACCTTGAGCTGATCGTACAGGGTCTGGGCGTTAATGCCGCGGCGCGGATCGACAGCCTTCGTAGCGGCCCAAGGCGTGCGCTCCTGTAAGTCGACGGCCAGGCCGAGTAGATGCACTTGCGCATTGTCCGGGTGAGTCACGTCGGCGAGCAGCCCTCGCGACGCAAGGTAATGCTTGAGGGCGTCGACATGCACCTGGGCCAACGGCACAAGGCGCCGCTTGTCTCCCTTACCTGTGACCAAGAGCTCCCAGCCGGCGGTTGCTGGCTCATCGGGCGTCGCCGGCATCTCCGTCCAGCGCAGGTGGCCAAGGCGGGCGCGCACGATCTCGGCGCGGCGCAGCCGACCGACGTACAGCAGCGGCAACGCCACCCGCAGGCGCTGGTTGGCGGAGGTTGTCGGCAGCGCCGCCAAGCGCGTGCAGATGAATCCCCACTCCTCCTTGGTGAAGCTGCGCGTATGCTCCGCGGCGCCGGCCGGTGCGCGCGGCTTGCTGATGCCGGTCCAGGGATTGCCGGTTAGGTATCGCTGGTCCACAAGGAAGCGATAGAACGTCCCCAGCATCGTCAGGGCGCGGCGCTGCGCGGCTGCCTCCAATGGCCCTTCGAACGGTCGCCACGCGGGTCCCCAGCGACCGCGACTCCGCGGTGCGCACCAACGGTCGGCCGGCTGCGGATCTGCGAGAAAGGCGCGATAGGCGATTGCGTCGTCGAAGTCGATAGAGGACAAAGGTTTCTTACGCTCGAGGATGGCCCACAACATGAACCGCTCGCACTCGGTGCGGTAGGCGCGCGCCGTCGGGCCCAGGTTGCGCAGCCATCCGAGAGCATCGCCGCCTATGGCACGCGTCGACAAGCCTGCCACATGTCGCCCCTGCTTCTCGCGCAAGAACGACAGCAGCGCGCCATAGTCGTTTTCGGCTGCGAGTTGGCACTGGTAACGCGGAGCGCGGAACCGTCCATTGCTGCCGTCCAGGTCTTGGGGGACGACGAACTTCTCGAGCGGCACCACGGCGGTCGACGCCGGGACCACCAACTGCAGCGTGTGAGCGTCGAGCGACAACCTCGGGTCGAGTACATGCGCACCGATACGCAGTCCCGTGCTAGCGTGAAAGCCCCGCATGATGGCAACGATGCGATCGGCCTTCCCTGCCCCCACTGCGCGCACTGGCGCGTGCCAGTTCCGACCGACCCCGTTGATGCGCTCGACCAGCAGCCGCAGCGTCACCATGCCGGCGCCTTCGAGCCGGACGGCCAGGTCGAAGGGGAGCCACGCGCGTACGCCGTCGTCGGGATGGGGCGCCTCGCTGGCAACCTGCTCGAGCCAGGCAATTCCGTCGAGTTGACGACGCAGCAGGCGCGCGCTCCGCTTTTCCTTCTGGGTGCCGTTACCATACGCCTCCTGGTAGTAGGCCAGCTGGTCCTCGATCGAGAAATCCTCGAGGCCTCGCTCCATCGCGAAGTCTTCCAGAGATTGCGCCGCGGCGCTAGCGCCCTCGCGATCGCGGACCTTGGAAACGTCGATGCGCACGAGGCGGGCCAGGGCATGCCGGCGGTGGCGATGCGCGGCGGCCGCGAATGCGTCGCGCATCCACGCTACGGCACGGCGCACGTTGCGCACGTCGGTGCGGCTACCCTCCACGGCCAGATATCGTTCCCAGGTATCGCGCAGGTCCAGGCCCTGGACGAACGCACGCATGAAGGCGAAGTGACCGATGTGTAGCTTGCGAGCGTCCGGCTCGAAGGCTGCTCCAGCGGTATCCCTCATTTCAGTCCCAGGATGAAGTAGCGGTTGTGCGCAGGATCGCCCTTCCGGTTTTCTGATTCCGAGTCGTACGCGAAGCGAATGAGCTGGGTCGCGATCAGCAGCTGGATGGCGTCGCTGATGTCCTCGCGGCGCAACAGCGTGTATTCGCTAATCATGTCGTAGCCGCAGCGCGAGATGTTGCTGACGTTGTCGCGCAACGAGAGCAGCAGCATGTACAGCTTCAACGCATGGAGGGATCCCGGGCGCTTGATATGTTCGAAGTAATGCTTTAGCTGATGCATGTAGGGGAAGGTGTTGCACAGGTACTGCTGCGGCAGCTTGCACCATTTCCCGGGCTGGTCGATACCCTGCAGGGCGTAGACGCTGGCATTGCCCGCGCGCTCGATCCGAATCGCTTCCATCGCGCGCAGCAGCTGCAGCCCGCGGGCGATCAGCTTGCGCGACAACGGCGCCACCCGCTGGATGTCTTCATAAGTAGCCGCTACCAGGTTGTTGCTGCGCAGTCCCGCACGGCGCTGGGCCTTGTTCGAGATGATCGTCAACGCAAACAGGATGAGGATAGCCGCCGTGGCGGCGCCCTTCTCCCGACGCCAGCTGAGATGGGAAAGGCCTTGGTACACCAGCTTGTCGTCCGAGTCCTCCACGTCCTCGACGAACAGTCCACGGCCAGCCTCCCGGGCAGCGTCGTGTTCCGTGAACAGTGCCGGTTTGCGCTTGGCCCAGGCGGAAGGAGCCATCGCGAACGCCATGCGGCTCAACGACGCCTCCCGTGCTTCAGTGCCAGCACAACCACATAAAGGGCGAAGCACGCAACACCCAGCGCGGCGAAGCACGCGAGGAAGATAAGGGTAATCGGATCGTTAATCGACGTCAGCATCTGAAGCAAAGTGGTGAGTTTGTCCATTCTGGTTACCTAAGAGGAGAGTCATACTGTTCGCATTTTCTGACACCTCCGCGAATGGTTTCTAGAAAGAGTTCCAGTCCTGTTCCGCAGGGATTCGTAACTTTTCTCTTTGGAATCAACGGCATATATGGACTTTTAGCCGTTCACCTACGGTATTTGATAGTTCACGAAACGCTACTCTCATAGGGGGAGTGCTCTGGGCCAAGGCGGTATAGGGAGGTAAAAACGTCGAAACTCAGTTCACGAAACGGTATGTTACCGCCGTCCCGCATTGCCGTGCGGATTTCGTGGCGGAGCAGGAAATTCCCCAGCCAATCAAGAGCTTAGCACAGCGACGCTGCAAAATAGCAACTTTGACGGTGCTTTTTACGGTCTTTGATAATAAGAGATTATCAAAGACCGAAAAACGAATCTACGGCTGAGCGCGGCTCGTTTTTCGGCTTGGTGCCGTAGCTGACAGAAGTAAATTTGATATTCTTTGGAAGTAAAGTTGTTAGATGCCCCACTCGGCAGATATCTAACAGATTCACCCCTAAGTGCATGGACCTCGGGGACATCGTTCACTTAGCTAAGGTACCCGCTCCGTTCGATGAGACATCGGCGCTACTTGGGGAAAGCCTTTAGATGGCCCATGATTCCCGAAGCCATCGCGCACGTTGACGAAGCGTTGGCACCAAATTGTTGGCCCAGGCCTCACCGCTGACCGTGCCGCTGCTCATGCCTCCGCGAGCGAATCGCCCTATGTAGAAGGCCTGGTCGCTCTTGAGGTCGGCGCCGATCAACGCGACAAAACGGGGTTTGAGGTGCAGTGGAACGGAAAACCGGGTTAAGGCGGATGTGTGGCCTACTCGTCGGTCG
>NZ_JBHSMS010000016.1:0-3820 GCF_042656795.1 Massilia jejuensis
CGCGGCCATAACTTCCTCGCTGCCGTGACCGTGGCAACAATTATGTTATGGCTCCTATGAACTCATTCAGACACGCCCTAGCCGAGCGATGGCTGCTTTCAAAAAAGCGAAGCCGATGAACTAAGGCAGAGCTCGTGTCCGAATGTCAGACCTGGCCCCAGCCTTTGTTTTACATCTTGCGGCACTGGCGCAGCTCGCAGCGCGCCATGAACACCTTGCCGTCGCTGCAATGCAGGCGATACACCTCGACCGGGCCCGGTTCGGTGATCAGACCGGCGCCCGGTCCGGTGCACGCATGCTGCCGGGCCAGCTGCTCGACCGTGGTCGACGACACGCCGACACGGTACGGCACGCGTTCGATCGGCACGCCGTTGGCGTCGACCAGCCGCGGCGCGGCCTTGGCCGGTGCCGCGGCAACCGGCGCCGGCAAGGGCGCCTGCTTGAACATCGCGCAGCCGCTTGCAGCGGTTGCCATCATCAGTGCCAGCAGTGCTTTCATCGCGTCTCCCAAGGTCCGGTGATCAGAAGGTCAGGGTCTTGACGCCGTCGGCCGTGCCCAGCAGGCAGACGTTGGCGCCGCGCTGTGCGAACAGGCCGACCGCGATCACGCCGACGATGCCGTCGATCTCGCTTTCCAGCGCCACCGGATCGGCGATCGTCAAGCCGACGACGTCGATGATTTCGCCGCCGTTGTCGGTGATGAAGGCTTCAGTGCCGCCCGCCTTGGTGCGCAGGCGCGGCTGGCCGCCGAGCGCCGCCAGCTTGCGCATCACGGCCGCGCGCGCCATCGGGATGACTTCGACCGGCAGCGGGAATTTGCCGAGCGTGTCGACCAGCTTCGAGCCGTCGGCAATGCACACGAACTGCTTCGATACCGAAGCGACGATCTTCTCGCGCGTCAGCGCCGCGCCGCCGCCCTTGATCATCGCACCCTGCTCCGTGATCTCGTCGGCGCCGTCGATGTAGACGGCAATCGACTCGACCTCGTTGAGGTCGAATACCGGAATGCCATGGCCGCGCAGGCGCGCCGCCGTGGCTTCCGACGAGGCCACGGTGCCCTTGATGCGGTCCTTGATCTTCGCCAGTTCGTCGATGAAGAAATTGGCCGTCGAGCCGGTGCCGACGCCGATGATTTCGCCGTCGACCACGTAATCGATGGCGGCGCGTGCCACGGCTTGCTTGAGTTCGTCCTGAGTCATGATGTCTGCAATGGTAGAGAGGAATCCCGCCATTTTAACGGATCGCCGGCGGCGCCTCGCCGTCGCCGTGCCGTTGCGCTCTGTAGTAAGCTCGGCATGCGCGAGGACGTACCGCACTTCGACATTGCCGTCGCCCGCGCCGACTGATGATGCAATTACTTTCCACCCCCAGGAGCCAGGATGAGTTTGAAGACCCTTTCGCGCCGTGCCTTCACGGCTGGCGCCCTCGCAGTCTGCGCAGCCCTCCCCTTCGCCGGCGCGCTGGCGGCACCGTTCGTATCGGAGCGCATCACGGTACGCACCGAGGGAACGGGACCCGACGTGATCCTGATCCCCGGCCTGAATTCCTCGCCGCGCGTCTGGGCCTCGACCGTCGACGCCCTGCCGGGCTACCGCTACCACCTGGTGCACGTGGCGGGATTCGCCGGGCAGGCGACCGGCGCCAACAAGGAAGGCCCGGTGGCCGCGCCGGTCGCCGAGGAAATCGCGCGCTACATCAAGGAGTCGAAACTGAAGGAACCGGCGGTGATCGGCCACTCGCTGGGCGGTACCATCGGCATGATGCTGGCAAGCCGTCATCCGGACACCTTGTCTCGCTTGATGGTGGTCGACATGTTTCCCTTCATGGGCTTGTTCTTCGCCGGCCCCGGCGCCTCGCCGGCACGGGTCGAGGCGGTGGCCGACGGGGTCGCCGCCGGCATGCGCGCCACGCCTCCCGCGCTGCGCTCGCAGCGCGCCAACGACACCATCGCCGGCATGGTCGACACCGAGGCGATGCGCCCGGTCGCAGTCAAGGATTCGATGGCCAGCGACGCCGGCGTGGGCATCCGCGCCTATCGCGAACTGCTGGTCACGAACCTGATGCCGGAACTGGCGAAGATCAGCGTGCCGGTGACGGTGCTGTACGTGCAGCCGAAGAGCGTGCCGCTGCCGCCCGCGCAATTCGACGGCGTCTACAAGTCGGGGTATGCGCCGGTGAGGCAGCTGACCCTCAAGCGGATTCCGGACAGCGCGCACTTCATCATGTGGGACCAGCCGAAAAGATTCCGGGAGGAAGCGGCAGCCTTCCTTTCGGTGCGCTGATCAGGCTGTTTCTGGCCTGTTCCGCTCAGGTATGAAAACATGGGGCGCAGCCGCGAAGTCAAGCGCGGCAACCGTAGAGGTCGCGTCCCTGGCCTTCATTCGGATCGATCTGGCGAACCCGCATGGCGCCATTGGATCGCCGTGCCAGGCAAAATCGGGTCACGTAGCGCACCGGCTCCGTGGCGCTCTTGCCTGACCGGGTATCGAGCTGTACCGCGTAGATGATCCCGCTCGCCAGCGCCGCCGCCGGCGTCTGCGGCAGTGCCGGCACCCGGCCGCCGTAGGGAATGCACATGCTCGCCGACAACGCGAAGGTGCGCTCGCGCGGCATCGCCATGCGCCACAGGATGCGTTCTCCTGCCGTGACCGTCACCGACTGGAAGTCGGGACTGGCACCGCGGCTTTCCTCGCGGTCTCCGATCGTAAAGCAAGGCAAATTGCCCTTGCCTGTGCGGACCTGCGCTTCTCCCACGCGCCGCGCCGCCTGCACAGGACACATCAGAAGGCCGATGAGGAACAGGGTCGGAAGCAGCTTCATGAGGGGCTCGGAAAACAGGAAGGGGATTAGGAAACTAGCCTATTATGTTGCCGTGCAGCAGCATTGATGCAAGTCAAACCTTGGGGAGTGGATGGCGGCCGATTCCGGCGTTTTGCGGGCACGCAAAGGCAGCTCGAACGCGTCGGTGGAAGCATCCGTCACGCGCCGTTATGGTGGGATTCCCGTCCACGCATCAGCCCACACCGGCTCGGACGGCTACCTCGTCCAGCGGCTCAGCGGCAAGCGTGCCAGCTTGCGTCCGAGACCGCGGTGCAGGTTGTCGCGGTCGGCCGGATCGGCCAGGAAGATGCGCAGCACCCGCTCGTACAAGGCAAGGTCGTCCTGATAGCGCCGCTGACGCATCGCTTCCGGCCGCCCGAGGAACTTCAGCACGAAGTAATCGGCCAGCAGGTCGCCCTGCGCTTCCATGTTGTAGTCGGATAGCAGCGCATCTCCCTGCAGATCGTAATGGTAGGACAGGCCCAGGCGAACGGCACCGCGCAGGCGAACCGGATAGCCAAGTTGGTGCTGCCAGACGTGGACCATTTCGTGCATGTACCAGTGCTGGTTAGTGACGGATGCCTCGGCATAGTCGGCAAGGAAGCAGGACGCGTGAAAGTACAGGTGGCCGTTTGGCGTCATCGCGCAGTTACTTGGCTGGAAGGGCATGTAGCGGCGAGCATGGATGCGCACACGCCGGTAGTCGATAGCGTCGCGGAACAGCAGGGACGCCAACGCAATTTCGCCCACGGTCAACGGGCGCGCCCTGGTACGCATAGTTGAGGTGGCTTTCCATCTAAGGTCGTTGCTCGAATTATAGACGACTACCGTTGACGACTCCCAACACGCCCACGATAAAGCCGAGCAAGAATCACCCCTTTGCTAACCCTTGACGGAAAAGTTATGGCTAGTGACGTCTATTTGAAGATTGAGGTTGAATCGCCACGACTATTGTAGACACTCCTGAGCCATAATATAAGGCACAAGGAGAAGGTATGAG
>NZ_JBHSMS010000017.1:0-34676 GCF_042656795.1 Massilia jejuensis
GCCAGCGCCGTCACTCACGCCTTGGCAATGTTCCGCCAGCGTTGTTCGCTGAATCCTTTAGCAAATAGGCGCAGGCGGCTTGAAACACGAGTGTCCGCTATTGACAGTACACCTCATGTCGAAGAGACTTTATGACGCACCACAGCGCTTCTCCGCGCTCCAAATTTAGCCGTGATCCCGGTACAACTGAGCCCAGCTTTCACTTTCGCGTTTTTCCACAGCCTGGACCCAAAGCAGACCTGCGCGCGTTCGCACCTGTGTTTGCCTCGCCACCCACTTTAGACAGGTTTACGATGAGATATGCGCCGTAATTCCTTCTGCCTCACACCGCGTGTTGTGTAATTTCTGAACAAGAGGATGTTGGGTAGTTGGGTCGAAGGCAGCTAGCCGACGCTTGCCGTATGGAGCATCGATGATCGCTAACGCTCGAATAACCGGATTGTTGTGTTCCGACATATCCTCGACTGTCAGGCTGAGACTGCAGAACAGATCCTTGTTCATCTGTTCAAGTAGAAACAGGCCGCTGGAATCCATGACAGGCCACGCTAGTTCGTATGCCTGTGCAGGCGTAGACCCATCGGCACGGTTCTTCGCGGTCAAGGCTCCAAGCGAAGACAAATAACTTAGCGACCCGGCGCTGAAGATTCGACTACCGCGCAAACTGATCCAGAATTCCCCTTCTTGGTCGTGAGCATGACGATATCGTGTCTGGTTGAGATCAATGCTTGCCGCCACGCTCCCAGCAAAACGATCCTGTAGCTGCTTTTTAAGCTGTGACCATCGCATGCTGCCTCGATTCTTTCATTGTTCAACCTGAGTTTATTTACTACAAAGGTCCGCTCCTGGCCCAGGCTGTGTAAAAACGCAAAACGGACAACAGGCCGGCGACACTCGGCCTCTCAGAACGCTCTCCAAGGCGTTTTCTCAAGGTCGGGAATGGTAAAGAGACCCCTGAAAACGCCCAGATCTCGCGTTTTTACACAGCCTGGGCCGATTGCGGCCGGTCGAGGCAGCATAGCATGTTGCTGAGGCGACAAACTCTCCGACTGTCACGACCGGCCGCTACCGACCCATACCGGACGGTCAGCGTCGAGCTTAAATGCTCAGCTTGTCGCTCCAGGCTGGCTCCAAGATGTTCTTAGGCACGGTAGACACTTCCTCCAACCAGAATGTCGGGACCGGCGATACGAGTGCGTATTCGACACGAACGTCCAATTGCTCTGCCTTGTAGGAGCGTAACGCCATGACCCAGTATCGAGGATAGAGCACCAGCGGCGACTCCAGTTGCGCTGTCTTCTAACTTCGGATCAACGTGATTGAAGTTACGACCCTCATAGCTGTCATTACCGAGTGCGCAGTAAGCATAAATACCATTGATACCGATGTCTTTGCTCCATGCCACAATCGCGGGGAGATTAGGTTCCAAGTCGTACAACGTGGTCGTGTTCGCTACCTCAACTAACAGTTTTGGACTGCCAACAGAGGCTACGAATGGCGTGCGCACTGGCTGCAACCCAGGTACCTCCATGAGGTGCCCAACTAAATCCGACGCAATAACCGGCTGCATCACGTTTTGTGCTTGCAGGCGCACGAATACCTCATCGTTTGTGTTCGCGGTTAACCCAAGTCGCTGCCCGCCCGTAGAGGTTTTTACCGTCAGTTCATCTTCGGCCCCGTGGAGCTCGAACAATCGTCGGCCGACTGCTAAGGTTGCATGCAGGCATAGGGGACTGCGGGTGTGGGGATAGAAATAATCAACGGAGGCAATTACGTCAGGCTCATCAGATGGATCGATCCAAACGCAGGTCACGTTGCGAGCACGTGCGAAGGCTTGCCGTGCGCTCGAAGACGACGACTCGCCCTCAATTACCAAAGCCGGGTTTCCTTCGCCATCGTGTGCTCCAAAGCACCGGAAGGAATGAATTTCCATGGTGTTTGATCGTATTGAAAAGTTGTTTGCGACCGGCCGCTTGTGGCCGATTGCGGACCCATTCTAACGTCCGCTACCGACCCAGGCTGTGTAAAAACGCGAGATCTGGGCGTTTTCAGGGGTCTCTTTACCATTCCCGACCTTGAGAAAACGCCTTGGAGAGCGTTCTGAGAGGCCAAGTGTCGCCGGCCTGTTGTCCGTTTTGCGTTTTTACACAGCCTGGATCCGAAGCGGACCAAATTCAATCGTTTCTGCTGCCCCATTCAACTGACTCTTATCAGAAATTTTCCGATTTAGTCTGAACTTCTGGACTACTTCGATCGGCGGCCGTAGGCGCCGGCGGTGGAAGCGAAGCGTCCGGTGACGTCTTCGCTAGTCCAACTCTATAAGCAGTTTCTGCAGGTGTACCAATAGGATTTATCGAGTCTCCCCCCGCACGTGGCCCAAAATCCCGAGTCAAAAGACGCGAAACTTGGTTTCGATCAATCCGATCACGGCAGACTGGTGCGATTGGGCCACTAATCATCAATACGCTTTCCCAACATGCAGGATCGTCCCCGGTGCTCAATTTTTGAAAAATCCGCAAGGTTGTACGCGCATCTGATCCTGGACCCCTGCTAAAGCGCTTAGTACCATGGTTGGGATAAAACAAGGCAACAAGGTCGTTCTTTTGCAGAGTTCCGCGAATTTCTGGGTCTACAACAGCAGCTTTACAATGCGTCGCTAATTTGAATAAACCACGTTTGAACGCACAAATTTCTACAGCCGCGTCTTGTTGATGTACGTACGGTATGTCTTTAACCCATGTGTCTGCGGCTTCGTTAGCGCCATACACTTTGTTGACAAATGCAACCATTACGGTATTCAAAGCCTCTGGATAAGGATAGGTTATTAAGCCCCAGTGAGCAGGCCATGGCTTACCGGGCGACCACGCCTTATCAGCATCCTCTAAGTCATCCGCACGGGCTACAAAGGCTAGCAGCGTGAAAAAAATTACAGCTAAAAGTCGGAGCATATCTATCCTGGAATTTTGTTAAGGTACAACGTTGCGTGATGACAGTATATGATTGAGATGTCAAGATAGCAACTGACCGCTGACGCTCAAGTCCGCTTCTGGCCCAGGCTGTGTAAAAACGCAAAACGGACAACATGCCGGAGACACTCGGCCTCTCAGAACGCTCTCAAGGTCGGGAATGGTAAAGAGACCCCTGAAAACGCCCAGATCTCGCGTTTTTACACAGCCTGGACCCGAAGCTGCCGTTCCAAGGAGGCGTTCTACAGGTAGCCCGTGTGCAGTGGAGGAGCATCCCAATTGTCGTCCCGACCATTCAAGTAAGTCACCGGGATCTTTGTCAGCTCATCATCTGTCACGTCGTCCAAACATGTAACGTTCACTGCGTAGAACTCGCCCCATCTGGGCGAGCGACCAATTCCGAAGGACCGTATGCCACAGAACATGCAGAATAGATGTTGGTCCGTTTTGGTGTGAAATTGGTACTTTGTGAGCGATGAATCGCCGCTCAGCAGTCTGAAAGCGCGCGGGGCAATAATCGCTGGCCAGAACCGTGCCTTAACGCATATCGAGCAGTTGCAACGAATGGCACCTTTGCTCAGGTCGATATCAGCTTCAAAACGAACGACGCCGCAATGGCAACTTCCGTGATATGTCTTCAACTTACCTCCCGAACCTATGCACTTCTCGCTCATTTAGTCTGGAACATCAACGTCCGGTCATGGCCCAGGCTGTGTAAAAACGCGAGATCTGGGCGTTTTCAGGGGTCTCTTTACCATTCCCGACCTTGAGAAAACGCCTTGGAGAGCGTTCTGAGAGGCCGAGTGTCGCCGGCCTGTTGTCCGTTTTGCGTTTTTACACAGCCTGGGCCGATAGCGGACGGTCGGCACGGCTCAGTGTACTCGGCTGTTGCCTGCTGAGCAACTAGAGGGTTTTGTTAGGCGCTCTTAGTCGCGACACAAGGCTGCGGCGACACCAACAGCATGAAGCAATTCATTTCTGATTTCTTTGGTTAGACGTCGTGGGTGTCGTACCCGCCAAGCGTTAACACCAGATTTTTGCACTGCAAACGGCCAGTAGTGCTTCGGTTTTAGACCAGGCAGAGTTGTGTAATCGTGCTCGATCTGGTCCTTAAGGAATCCGTCGTAGCTGTAGCCAGTTGCGAATACGATTAGTTGCGGCTCCAGAACTTCGAACTGAACTTTAAGAAGGTCTCTGGAAAGAGCGGCTATGCGAGCGATTTCTGATGCCTTCCTAGGCGATCCACCTTTGCGGCTCATGCAAAGCAAGTTCCCCCAAAAGATCGCGTTGTGACCTGATCCAACGTGGTTCCGCAAGCTGGCGTGTAACTGGAAATGGAACTGTCGAAAACGGAATTTACGCGCCGGCATCGAAGCAGTTTTATGGTAGGCCGCCATCTGAGTTTCCACGTATGGGCCAAGCGCTGCGGGTAAGCCCGCTTCTGCCGCAAGCGCGTGCAAGTCCTTACCCCATTTTCTCGGCTCTTGGCCGATCAGCATTACGCGTACGCGGCTTTCCAGGTATGCCTCATTCACTGAGGGGAGAAATAGCCCTGAAAGCACTCCAGATTTTTCAGATCGCGCAATCGTTACGAGGTCGTGGTTTTCGAGCACTGTGCGATAACGCTCGGACAAAATGGCATTAACCTCGGCCACGCCGTGATTGACGGGGTTTGGCAGCATCATCATGCTTCCACTCCCAGCGTCCACTCCAGAAGAAGCGCCTTTAAACACTTAGTGATTCGTGTACTGCTCGCGCCCCGGCCATCAGCGTCTTGGCAGGCATCCCGGCACAGGTTCGCGTACCAAGTTGCAGTTTTGCTGAATCAGGCACTCGGGCTAGTGCCTGAGCATCATTATTAACGAACACGCATTGACCAACTTCGCGCGGCCTCGGGCCTAAAATGATCTGCGCTCCTGCACCGCCGGCGCTAATGATCAACATGCTTTATCCTTTTTCGTTCGCGTGAGCTGTCTCTTCAGCCGCGCACACAGTTTAGGTAAATTGTTAAGGCATTGCAATATTTAGCTCCGTATCTCTACAGAAAGGCGGGCGCACGCATTTTTTAAGCAACTCGGCGGCATTGAGCAGCACGAACAATGCCGCCGACCAGCTTGTAGTTAGCCCCTCAGGTGGATATTAGGAACGAGTACAGCAGCCTAGCAATAGATTTTAAACCTTTCGTGCCGTATGAGTGGCCGCCGCAAGCGTCAATTCAAGTTTTATCCGCATGGCTGACTTGAGTTCGTCGTCAGTGGTTGTGAGCAAAGCCGCTTTTGGGCGAGGGCGGAAATTTGCTACGGCTCAGTTTTTCAGAGCAGTTGTGTATTGATGCCGTAGCAAGTCAAGGTGCCGCGAATCGGCCAGCTAAGGTCTGTCGTGCCGAATCGCGACAGAAAACGCTGGTGCGTTTTTGATGGTGAGATCTGGGGAAAGGCGAGGGGAAGATTGGACAGATGACAGGGGACCCTTCGCAGCCACTGCTATGCTCCTCAAAACGGCTCAATTTCCACGTCCGAGGGCCGATTTAGACCTGCCCAATTGGGGGCGGACAGTCCACCCACCGTGGACCGGACGAGATCAAACGTTTTCCGAAGCGACCAGAGAGCGACCAGAACGCAAAAAGCCCACGAACCGAAATTCGTGGGCTTCTTGGTAATTCGTGGTAGGCCGTGCGGGATTCGAACCTGCGACCAACGGATTAAAAGTCCGCTGCTCTACCAGCTGAGCTAACGACCCGAAAGAAGCAAGATTATAGGGGGGCGTCGTCGTGCTGTCAAACCTCAGTCGCGGATCGGACGCCTCAATGTTGCTGGCAGGCCTTATTTGAGCGCAGCCAGGCGGTCCTTCGCGGACTGCGCGGCTTGCGAATCCGGGAACCTGGCCACCAGGGTCTGCAAGGTCTTCCTGGCCTTGACCTTGTCCTTCAGTTCGGCATAGCTGGTGGCGATGTTGAGCATCGCGTCCGGCGCCTTGGCGCTGCTGCCGTAGGTGGTGGTGACCACTTCCTGGGCGGCGATCGCGTTCTTGTAGTCGCGCAGCGCATAGTAGGCGTTGCCGAGCCAGTACTGGGCGTTCGACGCATAGGCCGAATCCGGGTAGCGCTTGACGAAGTCCTGCAGCGCGGCGGCGGCGGCCTTGTAGTCGCGCGCGGTGAAGTTCGCCATCGCCGCCTCGTAGGCCTGCTTCTCGGTCGGCAGCACCTGCGCCGTTTCGCCATCGATCGTCTCGCTGCGCGGCTCGAGCTTCTTGATGCGCGCGTCGAGGTCGGCGTAGAGCGTGCGCTGGTTGTTCTGGGCCTTGCTCACTTCGTTGGTCAGCACTTCGATCTGGCCGCGCAGCTTGGCGATTTCGGCCAGGGTCTGTTCGTGCTGGTTCAGGATGTCGAGCGTCGCGGTCTTGTCCGATTTGGCGTCGAGACGGGTAGTTAGGTCGCGCGTGATGGCGTCGACTTTCGCGCGCAGGTCGATGATCGCGCGGCGCGCTTCAGCGTCGTCCAGGATGCCGGCGGACGCCTGCAGCGGCAGCCAGGCGGCCAGCACCAGGCAGGCAAGACGGGGCGGGGACCATTTGATCATTGTCGTAGTTCTTTCTTTACCAGTGTTGCAATGGAAAACGGGGCGGTAGCAGTCTGCACTGCGCCCGCCCCGCTGTCAATTCGCCGAAGCTTAAGGATTACTGATAGACGATGTCCGCGCGACGGTTTTCAGCCCAGGCCGCTTCGCCCGAACCGGTTGCCTTCGGCTTTTCTTCGCCCAGCGAGACGGCTTCCATCTGGCTCTCGGCCACGCCCAGGGTCGACATCGAGCGGCGCACGGCCTCGGCGCGCTTCTGGCCCAGGGCCAGGTTGTATTCGCTGCCGCCGCGATCGTCGGTGTTACCCTGGATCAGGACCTTGCGCGACTTGTTCTGATTCAAGTAGTTCGAGTGGTTCGACACGACCGGCTTGCCATCTTCACGCACGACATAGCTGTCGAAATCGAAGTAGACGCTGCGGTTGGCCAGCACGCCCTTCGGATCGTTCAGCGGATCGACGGTCGCGGTTTCGACCGGACGGATGTCGCGGGTGTCGGCGGCGGCCGGTGCCGATGGCTGGCGCTCGACGACGGTCGGCTCGGCGACTGGCGTTGGGGTCTTGCAGGCTGCAAGCAGGGCTGCAGTGGCGATGATGAAAGCTACACTCTTAACGTTGCGCATGAATTTCTCTCCTGGTCTTGGTTGGTGATTACTTAGTAACTAAGTTCTTTTACTTCATGAAGGGGCCCCAACTGGGTTCCCGAATGTTTCCCGCGTTGGCCGTCAAGCGCTGCTTGACGCGGCCATCAGTGGAGACGACGGCCAGCGAGGCACGCCCGCCGCCCTTGCTCGCATACATGATGTATTTGCCGTTCGGCGAAAAACTCGGTTCGGTGGCCCCATCGGCCAGGCGCAATTCCTGGCCGCTGGCCAGGTCCTTCGCGAAGAGGGAGTAGCCGCCGTCGCGCTGGGAAATCCAGGCCAGGGTCTTGCCGTCCGGAGACACGCGCGGGCTGATGTTGTAGTTGCCGTTGAAGGTGACGCGGGTAGCGTTGCCGCCCGAAACGCTCATCTTGTAGATCTGCGGCCCGCCGCTGCGGTCGCTCGTGAAATACAGGCTCTGGCCGTCGGCGGAGAACTGCGGTTCGGTGTCGATGCCGTTGCTGTTGGAGACGCGGCGCACGCCCGAACCGTCGGCATTGACCACGTACACCTGGTAGCTGCCCGATTTCGACAAGGCGATGGCCAGCTTGGTGCCGTCCGGCGACCACGACGGCGCCGAGTTGCTGCCTTTTTCGTTGGCGATCACGCGGCGCTTGCCGGTGACCAGGTCCTGCATGTAGATGACCGGTTTGCGGTCTTCGAAGGAGACATACGCGACACGGCCGCCGTCGGGCGACCAGGCCGGCGAGATGATCGGCTCGCGGCCGCTGACGGCGACGATCTCGTTCTCGCCGTCGGCGTCGGCCACGGCCAGCGCGTACTGGCGCGCGGCCCGGTTTTCCTTCACGTAGGCGATGCGGGTGGAGAAGATGCCGCGCGTGCCGGTCAGCTTCTCGTAGACATCGTCGGCGATGCGGTGCGCCTGCAGGCGCGTGTATTTCGGCTGGACTTCGCCGCCCAGCTGCGAGAGCTGGCTGCCCTTGACCGTGTCGTAGAGTTTGTAACGCACGGCGAAGCGGCCGTCCGGCTGCTTCTGCACGCTGCCGACCACGAGGGCATCGGCGCCGCGCGCTTTCCAGGCGCCGGCGTCGATACTGGCGCTGTCGCTGATGACCTGGCCGGCATTGATGACCTTGAATACGCCGCTGCGCTCGAGGTCGGCACGGATGATGGCCGAGACTTCGCTCGGGGCCATCGCTTCGTCGGCAAAGGCGGCGACGGCGACGGGAATCTGGTTGCCGCCGACGCCGGCGATTTCAACTTGAAGCTGGGCATTGGCCGCCGACCCGATCATCAGGGTGGCGCTGAAGATTAAATAATGAAGTTTTTTCATGCGTTCTTTTCTCGGCAAAGATTGTTCAAGGCGGTCAGTCCAGGTCTTTCATGGAGAAATTGACCACAATAGTGCGCTCCACCGTACCATCTTTCTTCTTTGGAAGCGGTGAGGACTTGTTAATGCCGCGCTCCACCGCATCGTCGAACTGCGGCACGCCGCTGCTCCTGGTCATGCGTACCGACAGGATCTCGCCCGTCGGCAGCAGCTCGACCTTGAAGACGACTTTCGGATTGCCCGGCACATCGGTGCTGCCGGCAAAGGTCGTGTTGCTCTTGATGAGGGCGGTCAGTTTGGCGACATAGCCGGCATCGATTTTCGGCGCGCTCGACTTCTGTGCGCTGCCCGCGCTGCCGGCGGCGCCGGTGATGCGCTTGAGTTCCTCGTCGCGCAGCTTGTCGAGCTTGGCCTGCTCGGCCGCTTCCGCCTTCGCCTTCGCGGCCTTGTCGGCGGCGACTTTTTTCTTCTCGGCCTCGGCAAGCAGCTTTTTGTCGGCTGCCTTCTTCTCGAGTTCCTTCTTATCGAGCTCTTTCTTCTCGAGTTCCTTCTTCTCGAGTTCCTTCTTCTCGAGTTCCTTCTTCTCGGCGAGTTTTTTCTCAAGCGCTTTCTTGTCAGCCAGTTCCTTGGCTTTCAACGCTTCGCGTTCCTTGTTCTCCGCCAGTGCGCGTTTCTTCTCCAGTTCGCGCTCGATCTTTTGCTCGGCCAGTTTCTTCTCGCGCTCCAGGTTGATGTCCGGCGCGGCCGGCTTCACGGGTTCCGGCTCGGCGGCCTTCGGCGGCGGCGGCGGCGGCTCGACCGGGGCCGGCTCCGGCGCGCGCACTTCCTGCGGCGGCGGCGGGGGCGGCGGCGGCAGGGCGGGCGCGGCGGCGGACTCTACCTTCATGTCCCAGACTTCGGCCTCGACCACGGGCGGCTCGGTGTTCTGCCAGCTGATGCCGACCCACAGGAAGGCCAGCAGCAAGGCATGCACCGCCAGCGCCAGCAGGATCGCGGGCACACGGTTCGGTTCCGGCGGCAGCGTGTATTGACCGTTCAGTGCGGGCTTCATTGCGGACATGGTGTTACTGGGTGGCCAGGCCGACGCGGTGAATCCCCAGTTTCTTCGATGCGGAAACCAGTTCGATGACTTCGGCGTACTTGCTGTCGCGGTCGCCGGCGATCATCACCGGGTAGTCGGGGTTGTCCGCGTGCAGCTCGCGCAGGCGGGCCAGCAGGGCGGGGCGGTCGGGCATCGTCTCGGCGGCGATGGTTTCCTTGCCGCTCACGCCGATCGCCAGCGTGGCGTCGGGCTTGACGGTGATGTGGATATAGGTGTCCGGCGGCAGCGCGGATTTTTCCGCGCTCGGCAGGTTCACCACGTTCGGCGTCACGTTGGCCGGCACCGCCATGAAAATGATGAGCAGCACCAGCATCACGTCGATGTAGGGAACGACGTTGATCTCGGACTTGAGTTTGCTGCGGCGTCCGCCGCGCATGCTGCTGGAAAATGCCATGGTGGATCCTCTGGACTCGGCAATCAGCGCGACTGGCGCTGCAGGATGTTCGAGAATTCCTCGACGAAGCTCTCGAAGCGGGTTGCGAGACGGTCGATGTCGTGCGTGAAGCGGTTATAGGCAACGACGGCCGGAATTGCCGCGAACAGGCCGATGGCCGTCGCGATCAGTGCTTCGGCAATGCCGGGCGCGACGACTGCCAGCGTGGCTTGCTGGACGCTGGCCAGGCCGCGGAAGGCGTTCATGATGCCCCAGACCGTGCCCAGCAGGCCGATGTACGGGGACACCGAACCGACCGAGGCCAGGAAGTTCAGGTGCAGGTCGAGGCCGTCGAGTTCGCGCTGGAAAGCGGCGCGCATCGCGCGGCGCGAGCCGTCGAGCACGGCGCCCATGTCGAGCGCATCGCGCGAGGCTTGCTTGCCCTTGATGAATTCGCCCATGCCGGCTTCGAAGATGCGTGCCAGCGGACCGCTCTGGTCGCGCTGGGCGGAGGCGGACTGGTGCAGGGTATGGAGGTTGCCGCCGGCCCAGAAGCTGCGTTCGAACTGCTCGGTCTGGCGGCGGGCGGCGCGAATGGCGAACAGTTTGCGGAAGATGTACGACCAGCTGACCACGGACAACACGAGCAGCAACAGCATGATGAGCTGCACGATCAGGTGCGCATTGCTGATTAGGGCCAGGAAGGAGAGGTCGTGGGTTGGTGTCATCGGGTAGCAATCGGTGTGAATGGATCAGGCGGCACGCATTTTATCAGCCACGTCGGCAGGTAGCGAGCGCGGGCGTACTGTGGCGATGTCGACGCAGCCGACCTTGACCTGCGCTTCGGCCAGCAAACGCTCGCCTTTATAGGCTTTCTGGACGAACTGGACCGAGGCGCGGCCGAGCTTGGCCACGCTCGAGGTCAGGGTGATTTCGTCGTCGAGCCGGGCCGGCGCATGGTACTCGATGGCGGCGCTCCTGACGACGAAGGCGGCACCCTCGCGGTCCATCAGGGCCTGCTGGTCGACGCCGGCGGCGCGCAGCCATTCAGTGCGCGCCCGTTCGAAAAACTTCAGGTAGTTCGCGTAGAACACGACACCGCCCGCGTCCGTATCTTCGTAATAGACGCGAACCGTCCAGGTGAAAAGCGAAGGCATTTGTCCTGCCATAAATGATAATAGGAAACATTTTACGCCATGCGCGCATCGGCGCGCTAGCAAACACGTTGCCGGGGCGGCGTGGCGATGGGTTCGGCTGAAATCCGGGAAGCGCGGCGTAGTAGACGAGACGGGACGCTGTCAGGACAATAACTGTAACACTTTCTCACAATTATCGAAGCGGATGCCGACGGACTGCTGCCAGAAAGAAATTGCTAGCCTGGTCGGCCGCACCCGTATCACACCCGTTTGATATTGAAGGGCGCGAACCCCTGGCAGGTCGGCATCATCTCGATGCTGTTGATATTGATATGCGCCGGCAGCGTCGCGATCCAATAAGCGGTCTCGGCAATATCCTTGGCCGTCAGGGGCGTCGTGCCTTCGTACACCTTCGCCGCGGCTTGGTCGTTGCCCTTGAAGCGCACGTTCGAGAACTCGGTGCCGCCGCACAGTCCCGGCGCCAGGTTGGTCGCGCGCACGCCGGTGCCGACCAGATCGGCGCGCAGGTTCAGGGTGAACTGTTCGACGAAGGCCTTGGTGGCGCCGTACACGTTGCCGCCCGGGTAGGGGTAGTGGCCGGCCACCGAACCCAGGTTGATCACCAGGCCGTTGCCGCGCTCGACCATGGAAGGGAGGAGGGCGCGCGTCATCGTCACCAGTCCCTTGCAATTGGTGGCGATCATGGTTTCCCAGTCCTCCAGCGGCGCCTCGTGGGCCGGCGCGGTGCCGAGGGCGAGGCCGGCGTTGTTGATGAGGACGTCGATCTGGCGCCAGGACTGCGGCAGCATGGCCAGCGCCTGCTCGATCGAGGCCTTGTCCGTCACATCCATCTCGACCGGCAGCGCCGATTCGCCCAGTTCGGCCGCGAGCGCTTCGAGGCGTTCCCGCCGGCGTGCCGCCATCACGACCTGGTGGCCATTGCGAACGAAGGTGCGTGCCATCTCGGCGCCGAATCCGGCGGAAGCGCCGGTGATGAAAACGATCATGGTGGAATTCCTCGGTTGGCGGTTCTTTCATGGAATTGTAGCCGAAACGACCATGTCGGCCGGCGCGCCCGCGCAGTTGCCAGGCAGGCAGGGCTTTCCTTGCCCTCGGCGGACAGTTCACATACAATCCTGAGTCCATTTATGTCTCACGTAACTGGCGAAGAACGCAGCCGCTGTTCCAGCATTGCGCAAAGGTGGGCACCCACCGGGGAGCGTGAGATTCCATCCGCCGTTCGCCTGGGCAACCGACAATGGGTTCGCGCGCATGCGATGCATCGCCATTCGGTGCATTGCCTGTCGCGCACCTGTCGCTTGCCGGCCTCTTGCCGATCCAGCACTGCCGTTGTCCGGTTCTCTTATCGATTGGAGTTTTGTTCATGTTTGCAAAAGATCACACGCTGGCCAAGGTTGACCCGGAACTGTGGGACGCCATCCAGAAGGAAAACACCCGTCAGCAAGATCACATCGAGCTGATCGCGTCCGAGAACTACACCTCGCCGGCCGTGATGGAAGCCCAGGGCTCCCAGCTCACGAATAAATATGCCGAAGGCTATCCGGGCAAGCGTTACTACGGCGGCTGCGAATATGTCGACGTCGCCGAGCAGCTGGCGATCGACCGCGTCAAGCAACTGTTCGGCGCGGAAAGCGCCAACGTGCAGCCGAACTCGGGTTCGCAGGCGAACCAGGGCGTCTTCTTCGCCATGCTCAAGCCGGGCGACACCATCATGGGCATGTCGCTGGCCGAAGGCGGCCACCTGACCCACGGCATGGCGCTGAACATGTCCGGTAAATGGTTCAACGTCATCTCGTATGGCCTGACCGCGGAAGAAGACATCGACTACGAGGCCATGGAAGCCCTGGCGCGCGAACACAAGCCGAAGATGATCATTGCCGGCGCCTCGGCCTTTGCCCTGCGCATCGATTTCGAGCGCTTCGCAAAAGTCGCCAGGGAAGTCGGTGCGTACTTCATGGTCGACATGGCCCACTACGCCGGCCTGATCGCCGCCGGCGAATATCCGAACCCGGTGCCTTACGCCGACTTCGTCACCTCGACCACGCACAAGTCGCTGCGCGGCCCGCGCGGCGGCATCATCCTGATGAAGGCCGAGTTCGAGAAGCAGATCAACTCGGCTATCTTCCCCGGCATCCAGGGCGGTCCGCTGATGCACGTGATCGCCGGCAAGGCCGTGGCCTTCCAGGAAGCGCTCCAGCCCGAATTCAAGGCTTACCAGCAGCAAGTCGTAAAGAACGCCAAGGCCCTGGCCGACGCGCTCATCGCACGCGGCCTGCGCATCGTGTCGGGCCGCACCGAGTCGCACGTGATGCTGGTCGACCTGCGCGCCAAGGGCTTGACCGGCAAGGAAGCCGAAGCCATCCTTGGTCAGGCGCACATGACCTGCAACAAGAACGGCATCCCGAACGACCCGCAAAAGCCGTTCGTGACCTCGGGTATCCGCCTGGGCAGCCCGGCGTTCACGACGCGCGGCTTCAAGGAAGAAGACGCCACCCGGGTCGGCCACCTGATTGCCGACGTGCTCGACAGCCCGCACGATGCCGCGACCATCGAGCGCGTGAAGGCGGAAGTGAAATTGTTGACCGACAAATATCCGGTGTACGCAGCGTAATTCGCAACGGCGAGTATCCTTGCTCGAAACGTAGTAGAGTCCAGGAAGGGCGGGCGGATATTCCGCTTGCCCTTCCTTTGCATCACCATCGCACCATCGGCGCCCATGAAATGTCCGTTCTGCCAGCATGAAGACACCCAGGTCCTCGATACGCGCGTATCCGAGGAGGGCGACGCCATCCGGCGCCGGCGCCGCTGCGCGCAATGCGACAAGCGCTTCACCACCTATGAACGCATCGAACTGTCGATGCCGATCATCGTCAAGAAAAACGGCAGCCGTACCGAGTTTGCCAGCCACAAGCTGCGCGGCAGCCTGATGCTGGCGCTGCGCAAGCGCCCGGTCTCGGCCGAAGCCATCGACGCCGCCGTGGCCTCGATCGAGGAAAAGCTGCTCACCAGCGGACGCCGCGAAGTCGATACCGGCCATGTCGGCGAGCTCGTGATGCAGGAGCTCAAGCGGCTCGACGAGATCGCCTACATCCGCTTTGCCTCCGTCTATAAAGACTTCAAGGATCTGGCAGAGTTCCAGCAGGCGCTGGCCGAAGTCGGCCACCCACGCAACTAGATCAAGTCCGCTTCACCCGGCCGCGCACGCTTGAGCCAGCGCAGCCGGGCACCCTGTCCCGCTGCTACCTTCTCAGCTCGCGCGCATTGCCGCGCCTGAACCGAGGAGGTGTTCCTTGCTGCGCTCTTGCCTGGGCGGTTACACGCTGGTCGAAGTGCTGGTCGCGATGGCCGTGCTCGCGCTCGGCGTCGTCGGGGCCGCGGCCACGCAGGTGGCGAGCGCGCGGCTGCGCCAGCATGCCGCGCTCGAATCGGAAGCCGTGCAGCTGGCCGCCTCGCTCGGCGCGCGCATGCGCGTCAACGCTGCCCAGATGGCCCTGGCCGACGCGTCCAATCCCTATCTTCGATTCGCCTACGACGCGGCCGCCGGCGCGCCGCCCGCGCCGCCGCGGCAATGCTTCGGCGCCGCCTGCAACCCGGCGCAGCTGGCCGCGTTCGACCTGTACGAAACCGCGCGCATCGTGCACGGCGCCTTTCCCGGCGGGCGCATCGCCATCTGCCGCGACGCCGGCGTCTGGAACGCCGCATTGCAGGCCATCGAATGGGCCTGCAGCGGCGGCGCGCATGCGCCGGTCGTCGTCAAGCTGGGCTGGCGCAGGCCCGCGCGGCCGGGGCAGCCGGCGTCGGAAGCGACGCCCTTCGTCGCCATGGTGGTGGCGGGATGAGCGCGCGCCATGGCCCGGCGCGCGAGGGCGGCACGACCCTGGCCGAGCTGCTGGTCGCGCTCGCGCTGGGCCTGGGCGTCCTGCTGGCCGGCGCCGTGCTGATGATCGGCGCGAACCGCTCCTATGTCGCCCACCAGGACGCGGCCGGCGTCGACGATGGCGGACGCTTCGCGCTGGCGCTGATCGGGCGCGCGGTCGCGCAAGGGGCGTTCGTCGACTGGGAACGGCTCGGCGGCGCCGCGCCCGCCACGCGGGGCCCGGCGCCGCTCGCCGGCCTGGACAGCCGATCGCTGCGCAAGACCGGCCCCGGCATCGACAACCCGGTCGGCGCCGCCGTCAACGGCAGCGACGTGCTGGCCGTGCGCTTCGCGGGCGCGGGCGCCGCGCCGCACGGCGACGGCAGCGTCATCGACTGCGCGGGCTTTCCCGTGCACGCGGCGAAAGAAGGCTGGAGCATCTTCTATGTCGCCCGCAACAGCGACGGCCTGGCCGAACTGCGCTGCAAATACCGGGGCGCCGCCGACTGGAGCGCGGACGCGGTGGTGGCCGGCGTCGACAGCTTCCAGGTGTTGTATGGCGTCGATACCGACACGCCGCCCGACGGCACCCCGAACCGCTACGTGAACGCCGGCGCGCTGGCCGCGCTCGACGCCGCCCTGCCGCTGGCGGGGGGAGGCCAGGCCGAACTGAACGAGAAGACCTGGTGGAAGCGGGTCGCGAGCGTGCAGGTGGCGCTGCTGCTGCACGGCGAACGGCCTTCTGGCGCGCCGGTCGGGCCGGCCGCGTATGCGCTGTTCGGCCCGGCCTATGGCGCGGCCGGCGCGGGCGTGCAGGATGTGGGCGTCCATGTCACCGCCGCCGCCCTGGCAGGCCGCGCGGCGGCGCCGGCGCGCCGCCTCTTCACGGCCGTGTTCGCCGTCGGCGCGGCGCAGCCCTGAGGCGGCGATGCGCACACCCTCCCGCGCGCGCGGCGCCGCGCTCGTCACCATGCTGTTCCTGATGCTGGCGCTGCTGATGATGTCGCTGTCGGCCGCGCGCGCCGCGCTGGCAAGCGCGAAGTCGGCGCGCTGCGAACGCGACCGGCAGGTGGCGCACGCGGCGGCCGAGGCCGCGCTGCGCGACGCCGAACGCGACATCGATGGCGCGGCCGGTCCCGCTTCGCCGCGCACCGCGATCTTCGCCGCGCCGGACAGCGCCGCCTTTGCCGGGCGCTGCGGCGATAGCGGCGACGCTGAAAGGGCCGGCCTGTGCCGGGCGGGCGGGGCCGCGCCGCCCGCCTGGCAAGCGGCCGACCTGGCCGGCGCCGCCGGCGTCGAATACGGCCGCTTCACCGGGCGCATGCTGCCTACCGGCGCGGCCACGCTGCCGGCCGCCGCGCCGCGCTACCTGGTCGAACTGCTGCCGGGCGCGCAGCCCCTGTTTCGCATCACCGCGCTGGGCGTCGGCGCCGACCCGGCGACGCTCGTCGTCCTGCAGAGCTATTACCGGCGCGCCGCCGGCGGCGTTCCGGGCAAGCGCCTGGGCTGGCGCGAGATCGCCAACTGGCCGGCGCTGCACCGGGGCGCATCCTGATTTTCCACCCGACGAGGAAACGACGATGGACGAAACAACGATGGCGGGAGCGAGGGGATTCACCCTGGTCGAGGCGATGGTCGTGCTGCTCATCCTGTCGGTGCTGGCCGGCCTGGCCTGGCCCGGCTACGCCGCCTACCTGGCGAAGACGCGGCGCATGGAAGGCATGGCCGCGCTCGTTACGCTCATGCAGCGGCAGGAGCAGCACCGCGCGCTGCACCACACCTACGCCGCTTTTTCCAGCGCGGCGCCGGTCGACGCGATGCCCTGGTGGTCGGGCACGACCGCGCCCGCCAGCGCCTACGAAATCGATGCCGGCGCCTGTCCGGGCAGCGCCTTGCGCGACTGCGTGCAATTGCGTGCGCGTCCGGGTACGGCGAACGTCGACGCAGGCTTCCACGACGCCGAGTGCGGCACGCTCACCCTGCGCAGCACGGGCGAGCAGGGCGCCAGCGGCGCCGCGCGGCGGTGCTGGCCATGAGGCCGCGGCGGGCGGGCTTTTCGCTGGCCGAACTGCTGATCGTCACCGCGATTGCCGCGCTCCTGCTGGGCGTTGCCGTGCCCGACCTGGGCGCGCTGCTGCGCGCCCAGCAGATCCGCACGGCGACGAACGACCTGTTCGGCGCCATCGGCCTGGCGCGGGCGCAGGCGATCGCGCGCAACCGGACCGTGATCGTCATGCCGCGCGACGCCGCCGGCGTCGACTGGACGCAGGGCTGGACCGTGTTCGCCGACCGCGACGGCGACGGCGTGCCCGGCGCCGCGGACGAGATCCTCGCCGTGCACGGGGCGCTGCCGGCCGGGGTGACGGCCGCTTTTGCCTTCACGAGTCCTGCAGCGCCGTATTACATCGCCTACAATGGCGCCGGGCGCAGCTGCGGCGCCGGCGCCGGCACCGCGCGCTGGGGCACGCTGTCGCTGTTTCACGGCGGGGCGGTCCGCCGTATTAAAATCAACATGCTGGGCCGGGCCCGCGCCTGCGATCCCGAGCGCGACGACCATTGCGACGGCGCCGCCGCGCCCTCCTGAAAAACCTGAAGACCACAGTGCAGACCGACACCGACACGAAGCTCGACACCGACAGCGCCGCCATGGCGCTGGCCCTCGCATGGGCCGCGAAAGGCATGCGCATCACCGCGCCCAATCCCCGCGTGGGCTGTGTGATCGTGCGCGACGGCGTGCTCATCGGCGCCGGCCACACGCAGCCGGCCGGCCAGGCGCATGCCGAAATCGAAGCCCTGCGCGACGCGGCCGCGCGCGGCAATGACGTGCGCGGCGCGACGGCCTATGTCACGCTCGAACCCTGCAGCCACTACGGCCGCACGCCGCCCTGCTCGAACGCGCTGGTCGAGGCGGGCCTTGGCCGCGTGGTGGCGGCGATGGGCGACCCCAATCCGCTGGTGGCCGGACGCGGCATGGCGCAGCTGCAAGCGGCCGGTATCGCGACCGACTCCGGCCTCATGGCCGACGCGGCCTATGAATTGAATATCGGCTTTTTCCAGCGTATGCGCCACGGCCGCCCCTGGGTGCGCCTGAAGACGGCGGCCAGCCTGGACGGCACGACGGCGCTCGAGAACGGGGAGAGCCAGTGGATCACCGGACCGGAAGCGCGCCAGGACGGACACGCCTGGCGCGCCCGTGCCTGCGTGATCCTGACCGGCATCGGCACCGTCAAGGCGGACGATCCGCGGCTGACCGTGCGCGGCGTGGCCATGCCCGGCCTCGGCGCGCCGCGCCAGCCGCGCCGCGTGATCGTCGACAGCCGGCTCGACATCGGCCTCGATGCGCGCGTCCTGCAGGGCGAGCCGTGCTGGATCGTGGCGGCGCGGCCCGATCCGCAGAAGCTGGCAGCGCTGCGCGCGGCCGGGCACGAGGTGATCGTGCTCGCCAACGGCGCGGGCAAGGTCGACCTGCCTGCCCTGATGCTGGAGCTGGGCCGGCGCGAGATCAACGAAGTCCACGTCGAAGCCGGTTCCAAGCTGAACGCCTCGCTGGTGCGCGAAGGCTGCGTCGACGAGCTGCTGGTCTACCTGGCGCCGAGCCTGATCGGGGCCGGGCAGGGCATGTTCGCGCTGCCGCCTTTGGTGCGCCTGGCCGATAAAGCCGCCTTGACCTTCCACGATATCGCCAGGGTCGGCGCCGACCTGCGCATCCTGGCACGCTTCACCACCCAACAATCAACTTGAGGAAATAGCAGCATGTTTACTGGAATCGTCGCCGCCGTCGGCAGCATCAACTCGGTCTCGCCGCAGGCGGGTGGCCTGGACGCCGGCGTACGCCTGCGGATCGACGCCGGCGGCCTGGCGCTGGCCGACGTTGCGCTGGGCGACTCGATCGCCATCAACGGTGCCTGCATGACGGTCGTCGACAAGACCGATTCCAGCTTCTCGGTCGACGTCTCGCGCGAAAGCCTGAACAAGACCGTCGGGCTCGACGCGCCCGGCGAAGTGAACCTGGAAAAGGCGCTGACCCTGGCCGAGCGCCTGGGCGGGCACCTGGTGTCGGGCCACGTCGACGGCCTGGGCCGTGTGCACAGCTTCGAGCCGGTGGGCGAATCGCGCGAACTGGTCATCGACGCGCCCGGGGAGCTGGGCAAGTTCCTCGCCTACAAGGGCTCGATCGTGGTCAACGGCGTGTCGCTGACGGTGAACCGCGTGCAAGACCTGTCGCTGGACGGCGCGCAGGTCTGCCGCTTCTCGATCAACCTGATCCCGCACACGATCGAGGTCACCACGCTCAGGCACCTGCATGCCGGTTCGCAGGTGAACCTGGAGATCGACCTGATCGCGCGCTACGTCGAGCGCATGCTGTCGGCCGCCAAGGCCTGATTCGCGACTTCCCGTGTACTCGGCGCCGCGTCGGCGCCATCGGCCGCTTCGCCGGCGCAGGTCCGGGAGGACGGCGGCGCGCGCCGCAGGCCGAAGCGGGCCATGCTGTCGGCCGTCGACGGCCGGTGCAGCGCCATCAGCTTGTGCGCGATGTCGCCGATCGAATCGGACATCCTTGTCCGGTTCAGGTTGCCCAGCGCGGTCAGTGCCGGCGCGTTGTCCACGCCGTTGTTGAGTTTTTCCATGAACTGGTCGGCCTTCATCACGCGGGCGCTGTCGAAGCGGCGCGGGCGCTCGATGCGCGCGTTCGGCGCCAGCAGCACCAGGGTGTCGACCGGCGCGTCGTCCAGCCCGAACGGCTCGAGCGCGTCGCGCAGCACCGAGACCTGGCGCGCCAGCGCGTCCAGCGGCGAGGGCATCGGCTCGAGGCTGCCGGCGACCTCGTTCCAGCGCAGGAATTCGCCGTCCTCGGTGATCTTCAGGCCGTGCGCGAACTGCTTGGTGTCGAGCAGGTAGAAGCGGCGCGAGCGGTGGATCAGCAGATGGTCGATCTGCGCCGCGCTGCCGTCGTTCGACACCAGCCGCAGGTCGTGCACGACCGCCGTGCGGGTGGAATCCTTCAGGTACAGGTCGATCAGGCCGGCCGCCTCGCGTTCGGCCCTGAGTCCCGCGCGCATCATGCGCAGCTCGCGCTCGATCAGCGGGCGCTTGTCCGGGCCCGCCAGCGTCAGCATGCGCTGCAAGATGGCGATGACGGGCATCTTGTTGTCGCTGTCCTTGTAGATCATTGTCAACTCCTGCTGAGGTCGAACTCCTACTCTAGCTTTGCGTCAACAATCCGCCATCGTTTCACGTAAGTACAAGCAAGATTATTCCAGCTGCATGGAATTTGTTGCGCTCCCGACTCACGAAAATGGGCGTGGACTGCGCAAGCAAAGCAAGCTTGAGCTCGCCCGCATGGCGCGCAAGCGCGCGCGTACCGCCGCGCCCGCCCTGCGCTCAGTGGGCCAGGACCGCGCCTGCTTCCTTCGCCGCCGCCTGCCGCACCGGTTCCGCAGTCTTTTCCGGATACAGCACTACCTGCACGTAATTTTCCGTATTCAGGTAACGCCGCGCGGCGTCGCGCACGTCGCCGGCGGCCAGGGCGTTGACGCTATCCTCGTGCGTGAGGATCGTCGCCGGGTCGGTGCCGTCGAGCAGCGCGGACTGGATGCGGCCCAGCCAGTAGCCGTTTTCGCGCAGGGCCTTGCGGTGGTTCTGGATCCAGTTCAGCTTGACCTTTTCCAGGTCGGCCGCGCTCGGGCCTTCGCGCTTGAGGCGCTCGACTTCGGCGAAGGTCGCGCCCAGGACCTTGTCGACGTGTTCCGGGCCGGTCGGCAGCGTCACCGACAGGGAATAGTGGCCGTAGGGGATGGGGGAGAGCGAGGCGCCCGCGCTGCCGCCGTAGATCAGCGAGAGCCGTTCGCGCAGCACCTCGACGATGCGGATGTTGAGCACCTCGACCAGGGCCTGCAGGCGCATCTGCTCGAGCTGGGAGAATGGCGCCTCGCCGGTGAAGGTGAGCGAGATCGTGCTTTTCGGTTCGCTGCCGCTGTGGACGGCGCGCTTGACCACGCCCTTGGCCGGACGCAGGCCGACGTCGCGCCAGGCGGTCGCGATGTCGGGCGTGGGCAGGCTGCCGAGGTAGGTGGCCAGGAGCGGCTTGATCCGGGCCGCGTCGAAGCTGCCGACCAGGACGAAGGTGAGGTCCTTGGCGCTCGAGAAGCGCTCGCGGTAGATCGCGATGCTGCGGTCCAGGTCGAGCTGGCCGAATTGCTCCGGACGCAGCGGACGCGGCGCGCGCGGGTGGTCGCCGTAGAGCGCGGCGGTCACGGTGTCGCTGAAGCGCGCACCCGGCTGGGCCAGGCGGTTGCGCGCGGCTTCGACCTGCTTGCCGACGAAGGACTTGAACAGGTCTTCGTCGCGCCGCACGGCGTCGAAGCGCAGCCACAGGAGCTGGAGCATGGTCTCGATGTCGGTCGCGCCCGAGGAGGCGCCCAGCACGTCGCTGTAGGCGGCCACGCCCATCGTCACCGCGGCGGCCTTGCCCGCCAGTACCTTGGACAGGTCGAGCGGCGAATAGTCCTTCAGGCCCATGCTGGCGACGATGGCGTTGGCGTAGCGCGCGTGCAGGATGTCGGCGTCGCCGTAGAGGCTCTGGCCGCCGAAGCGCGCCGCGCTCATCACGACCTGGTCGTTGCGGAAGTCGGTCGGCTTCAGGATCGCCTTGACGCCGTTCGAGAACGTCAGGGTGGTCAGTCCGAGCGCCTTGTCTTCGGACTCGGAAACGATGCTGCCGCCTGTCGGCGGCGCGGCCAGCAGCTGGGTGGCGAGCGTTTTTTCCGCATGCGGCGCGACCTCGGCCCGTTCGGCCGCGGCCAGCGCGGCCAGCAGCGCGTCGCCTTCCGGGACCGGCGTGTCGCCGCGCCCGATGCCGGTATAGATGACCAGCTTGCCGGAGTTGGTGGGGATCGTGCGCCGCGCGAAACTGTTGAGTTCGTCGAGCGTCACGCCGGGCAGCATCTCGGTGGCGTAGCGGTATTCGGCGGCGATGCCGGGAATCGGTTCCTGCTGCAGGAAGTGGCGCAGGTATTCGGCCACGTAGGCGCCGGAGCTGGTTTTCTCGCGCTCGTTGTAGAGGCGCTCGTAACTGCGCAGCATGTTCTTCCGGGCGCGGTCGAGTTCCGCCTGTCCGAAGCCGTGGCGGCGCACGCGCTCGTTCTCGCGCACCAGCGCTTCGATCGCCTTCGGCGCGCCGCCCGGGCCGATGGTGGCGCCGGCATTGAAGGACTTGTAGAAGGGGGTGAGCTTGCCGAGGGCGCTGCCGCCGCCGAGGAAAGGCGGCTCGGGCAGCTGCGACAGTTCCTGCAGGCGCGCGCCGAGCATGTTCGAGAACAGTCCCTCGACCAGCTGCTCGCGGTAGCCGCGCACGGTGTCCGGTTCGCGTACCGGCTGCACCGGGTAGCGCACCAGGATGCTGTTGCCGCCGGCTTCCTTGTCGGTGACGACGATTGCCTCGGTCTCTTCGCGGCGCGGGATCGTGGCGTGCACGCGCGGGCGGGCCGGCCTGGGATTGGACAGCTTCGAGAAATGGGCCTTGACCAGCGCTTCGACGGTCTTCGGGTCGACGTCGCCGACCGCCACCACCGCCATCAGATCGGGCCGGTACCAGTCGCGGTAGTAGCGGCGCAAGGCGTCGGGCGTGAAGCTGCGCAGCACTTCTTCCTTTCCGATCGGCAAGCGCTCGGCATAGCGCGAGCCGTTGTAGATCTTCGGCCAGACCTGCTTGCCGATGCGGTCCGCCGCGCCTTTGCCGAGCCGTAGTTCCTCGAGCACGATGGCGCGCTCCTTTTCAATGGCGGCGTCATCGAAGTTCAGGCCGTGCGCCCAGTCTTCCAGCACCAGGAAGGCCCGCTTCAGGTTGTCGGGCCGGTCCAGCGGAATCGGCAGGATGTAGACGGTTTCGTCGAAGGAGGTGTAGGCGTTGAGGTCGGCGCCGAACTTGACGCCGATCGACTGCAGGTAGTCGACCAGCTCGTGCTTCCTGAAGTTGGTCGAGCCGTTGAAGGCCATGTGCTCGACGAAGTGCGCCAGGCCCTGCTGGTCGTCGTCCTCGAGGATCGAGCCGGCTTTCACGACCAGGCGCAGTTCGAGCCTGCGCTCGGGGAGGGCATTCTTCTGGATGTAGTAGGTCAGGCCGTTGGCGAGCTTGCCGACCTTGACTTGCGGGCCGACGGGAATCGGCGCGTCGAGTTTCAGCGCGGCGGCGGCGAAGGAGTGCGCCAGCAGGACGGCGGCCAGGCAGGCGTTGCGGACGAGGCGGAGCAGCATCGGAGTTTCCGTGGAAGGGCGTCGAGCGGCCATTGTACCGGCCGGCGCCCTCCCATGGGCACGCTTAAACGGCCACGTGTCCGGCCCGCATCAACACTGCCATCTCGCATGGGGGCAGCGGCTGGCTGTAGAGGTAACCCTGCAGCACTTCGCAGCCGATCCGGCCCAGGTAATCGCGCTGCGCCAGCGTTTCGACGCCTTCTGCCACCACCCGCAGCGACAGCCCCTCGGTCAGCGCGATCGTGGCCTGGGCAATGGCGGCGCTGCGCGGGTCGGTCGTGATGTTGCGCACGAACGCCTGGTCGATCTTGAGCTTGTCGAGCGAGAAGCGCGACAGGTAGCCGAGCGAGGAGTAGCCGGTGCCGAAATCGTCCAGCGAGAGCGAGACGCCCATCGCGCGCAGCTCGGCCAGCTGGGCCTCGGCGGCCGTCGTGTCGCCCATCATCACGCTTTCGGTCAGCTCGATTTCGAGCCAGCGCGCCTCCAGGCCCGATTCGGCGAGCGCCGCGCGCACCACGGCCGGCACGGTGCCGGCCTTGAACTGGTGCGCCGAGACATTGACCGCCACCGGCACGCGGGGCAAGCCCGTCTCCTGCCAGGCCTTGTTCTGCAGACAGGCCTGGCGGATCACCCAGTCGCCGATCGGCAGGATCAGGCCCGTGTCTTCGGCCAGGGGGATGAAGTCCGCCGGCGAGATGCGGCCCAGTTCCGGGCTGTTCCAGCGCAGCAGCGCTTCCATGCCCAGCACCTGGCCATCGAGCCGTGCCACCTGCGGCTGGAAGTGCAGCGCCAGTTCGGCCTGGCCGATGGCGCGCCGCAGCCGCGTTTCCAGTGCCAGCCAGCGCATCGCCTGTGCGTTCATCTCGCCCTTGAAGAAGCGGAAGCCGTTGCGGCCGGCGTCCTTCTGGTGCGCCAGGGCGGCATCGGCCGCTTTCAGCAGGTCGCCGGGCGCGTCGCCATCGCGCGGGAAGACGCTGATGCCGATGCTGCCGGTGACGACGACGTCGTGCCCGCCGACCGGATGGGGCAGGGCGATCGCCTCGATCAGGCGCTGGGCCTTGAGGATGATGTCCTCGGTGTCCTCGCAGCTGGTGAGCAGCACGAATTCGTCGCCCGACAGGCGCGCGACGGTGTCGGTGGGGCCGGCCACCTCGCTGGCGCGGCGCGCCACTTCGCGCAGCAGCGCATCGCCCGCCGCGTGGCCCAGGCTGTCGTTGATGCGCGAGAGCCGGTCGACGTTGACCAGCAGCAGCGCCAGTTGGCTGCCGTCGCGGCGCGCGGCCGCGATCGACTGCTGCAGGCGATCCTGGAACAGCGAGCGGTTCGGCAGCAGGGTCAGGGCGTCGTGGCTGGAGAGGAAGTCGAGCTGGTTATGGGCCGCCTTCAGGGCCGACAGGTCGGTCGAGACCGAGACATAGGCGGTCAGCTTGCCGGACTCGTCGCGCACGGCGCTGATGCTGGTGCGCTCGGGATAGACCTCGCCGTTCCTGCGGCGGTTCCAGATCTCGCCGCGCCACTGGCCGTGCCGTTCGAGCCCGTCCCACATCGCGCGGTAGAAGGGCGCTTCGTGGCAGCCCGAGCGCAGCAGGCGCGGGTTCAGGCCGATCACCTCTGCCTCGCGAAAGCCCGTGATGCGCTCGAAGGCCGGGTTGACCGCGACGATGTTGGCGCTGGCGTCGGTCATCATGATGCTTTCCTGGGTACTGTCGAACACCTGGCGCGCCAGTTCCAGGCGGTGTTCGCTTTCGCGCAGGGCGGCGTCGGCTTCGGCGCGCGCCGTCGCTTCCAGCTGCAGCTGGGCCGCGTGGCGCTGCACGACGCCGTACAGGTTCAGGTTTTCGTAGGCCACCGCCAGGTGCGCGGCCAGCGCCGAGGCCCAGCGCTCGTCCTCGCCGGAGAACGGGGCCGCGCTCGGCGCGCGTACGAAGTACAGCCAGCCGTACAGGTTACGCATGCAGCGCACCGCTCCGCCCAGGAAGGAGCCGCAGCGCGGCAGGCCGGGCGGCAGCGTTGCCAGCCGCGGGTCGCCTTCGGCCAGCAGCAGCGGGGCGCGCGTTTGCAGCAGCGCGCCGGGCAGGCCCGGTCCGGTCGCATGCGGATGCAGGAGGGCGTGGTCGAGCCCGCGTCCGGCCAGGTGGCTGACGGTGCGCTCGTCGTTCTCGAGCAGGCATAGCGCCAGCTGGTCGGCGTCGAGGATGCGCGCCGCGCCCTGCAGGAAAACGTCGACCAGGCCGTCGACCCGGCGTTCGCCGGCCACGTGCAGGCACATTTCCTCGAGCGCGGCCAGGCGCGCGCCCAGGCGGCTGTCGCCAGGCGGGGCGGCCGGCGTGAAGGCGCCGCCCTCGGCGACGGCGCGCCCGTTCGGCAACGCCTGGCGCGGCGCATTGTGCGCCGCGGCGGCCGACTGGCCGAGCTCGGCGTTGACCGCGGCCATGATGTCCTGCGGGTCGGAGGGTTTGCTCAGCACCGTCTGCACGCCGCAGCTGCGCGCCATGGCCACCGTCTCGCGCTCGGCATACACGGCGGAGTAGAAGATCACGCGGGTGGCGGCCAGGGAGCGGTCGGCGCGCAGGCGCTGGACGAACTCGTAGCCGTCCATGGTCGGCATCAGGATGTCCGTGATGATCAGGTCGGGACGCTCGGCGCGCACCAGTTGCAGGGCGCAAGCGCCGTCTTCGGCTTCGAGCAGCCGGTGTTCGGTAAAGCCCAGCAGCGCCATCAGGTAGGCGCGGTTGCTCGGCCGGTCATCGACGATAAGAATGGTGGCCATCAGCGCGTCACCCGGGCTGCTGCGGTGGGCTGAGGAACGAATTTCTGTACCAGCATGAAAACTCCACGTAGTGCGCCGGGGCAGCACGCCGACGCGTTAAACCTGAGTGTTGTCACCCTTAGACCAATCGATGTCGCAAACATCACATAGTTGCATAGTAAAACATATTAATTAACAATTGTTACGGAACAAATGCAAGATGTTGCCATGTAGCAACGTTTAGGGTGGCCAGATTCAGCCGCGCCGCGAATTCGTGCTGCCGGGCTCCTTGCAGGGAGTCGGCCGGAAAGCCGCCAAATCCTTTAAAATAGCGGATTACGCACGACGCGTCACCGTTTCAAGGAAATCCGCATGTCTATCTCCAGCACCCAGGAAATCGTTGCCGAACTTCGCGCCGGCCGCATGGTCATTTTGGTCGACGAAGAAGACCGCGAGAACGAGGGCGACCTGGTCCTGGCAGCGGACTTCGTCACGCCCGAGGCGATCAATTTCATGATCCGGCACGCGCGCGGCCTCGTGTGCCTGACGCTGTCCGAGGAAATCTGCGACCGCCTGGCGCTGCCGATGATGACGAGCCGGAACGGGACCTCCTTCGGCACCAATTTCACGGTCTCGATCGAAGCGGCCGAGGGCGTGACCACCGGCATCTCGGCGGCCGATCGCGCACGCACGATCCAGGTGGCCGTCGCCAGGAACGCGCGACCGGACGACCTGGTGCAACCGGGCCACATCTTCCCGCTGCGCGCGGTCAAGGGCGGCGTCCTGATGCGCGCAGGGCATACCGAAGCGGGCTGCGACCTGACCGAAATGGCGGGACTGTCGCCGGCTTCGGTGATTTGCGAGATCATCAACGAAGACGGCACCATGGCGCGCCTGCCGGACCTGATCGAGTTCGCCAAGGAACACAACCTGAAGATCGGCACGATTGCCGACCTGATCCATTACCGCAGCGAGAACGAGAGCCTGGTCGAGCGCGTTGCCGAGCGCATGCTCAATACCGCCCACGGCGAATTCCAGCTGATCGCCTACCGCGACAAGCCGAGCGGCTGCGCCCACCTGGCGATGGTGCATGGCGAACTCGAACGCGATGTCGAAACCCTGGTGCGCGTGCACCAGCCGGTGTCGATCCTCGACGTGCTGGAACACCGCGCCACGACCCATTCCTGGACCATGGCTTCGGCGATGGAAGCGATCAAGAAGAGCGAGTCCGGCGTGGTCGTGCTGCTCAATTGCGGCGAGACGGCCGAGCAGCTGTTCGCGCAATTTACTTCGCTCGACGCGCCGGGTGCGCGTCCGAGCGGGCGCGCGGCGACGATGGACCTGCGTACCTACGGCATCGGCGCCCAGATCCTGAAGGACCTGGGCGTGGGCAAGATGAAGCTGCTGGCCAATCCGCGCAAGATGCCGTCGATGACCGGTTTCGATCTCGAGGTCACCGGCTATATCGCCAATCCGTCGGCTTGAGTGCCAGCGGGCGCGGTACCATTCCATGATGAATACGAACACACTATAAAGAGGGCAGCCATGACGGTAGGAACTTATGAGAGCAACATGACGGGCGAGGATCTGCGCATCGGAATCGTGCAGGCACGCTTTAATGCCGACGTCGGACATGGCCTGCTGTCGTCCTGCCTGGCCGAGTTGAAGCGCCTGGGCGTGGCCGACGAGGACATCCTGCACGTGACCGTGCCGGGGGCATTGGAAGTGCCGCTGGCGCTGCAAAAGATGGCCGAGACCCAGCAGTTCGACGCCCTGATCGCGCTCGGCGCCGTCATCCGCGGCGAAACCTACCACTTCGAACTGGTGGCCAACGAATCCGGCGCGGGCATCACCCGCATCGGCCTGGACTACGGCATTCCGATCGCGAACGCGATCCTGACCACCGAGACCGACGAGCAGGCCGAAGTACGGATGGCGGAGAAGGGCGCCGACGCGGCCAAGGTGGCGGTGGAGATGGCCAACCTGTTGCTGGCGCTGGAAGAGCTGCACCCCGAGGAAGAAGAGTAAGAAGGACGACCATGACCGACAAGACCACCCACGCCAACCCGAGCAAGAACCGCACCCCGCGCCACCGCGCGCGCGAGTTCGCGCTGCAAGGCCTGTACCAATGGCTGCTCAATAACGAGCCATCGTCGCAGGTGGCGAACAACATCCGCGCCGCCCATGGCTTCGACAAGGCCGACGGCGAATATTTCTCCGCGCTGCTCAACGGCACGATCGCCACCTCGGTCGCGCTGCGCGAGCGGATCGCCCCGCTGATCGACCGCGCGGTGGCCGAGCTGTCGCCGATCGAACACGGGGTGCTGCTGCTGGGCGCCTACGAGTTGCAGAACCATCCGGACATCCCGTATCGCGTCGTCATCAACGAAGCGGTCGAGCTGACCAAGTCCTTCGGCGGTATCGATGGCCACAAGTACGTCAACGGCGTGCTCGACAAGTTGGCCCAGCAGTTGCGTCCGGAAGAAGTGGGCGCCGACGCCCGGCGCTGATCGGCCCGCCGATTACCATCTGATCCGTCGTCGATCGTCCATTCATCTTCTTCCAGATAGCAGGCATGGCGGAAAGCCACCGGCGCCGAGCAGGCGCGGTGGCTTTTTTGTTGGGCGCGGCGGCTTTGCATATCGTGGGTGCGCCACCCTCGCGCCGATAAAAAAGGCCACCGCAAGCGGTGGCCATGTGACGCGAACTCCTGCGCGCGGCGCTTATAGCGTAGCCAACGCTTCCGCATGCGGCTCGACGGCGGGGGCCGGCTCCTCGGTTTTCGGGGCGGCCGGCGCTGCCGGCGCCGCCGGGGCGGCCGGGCTTGCCTTGACGACCATCTGGCTCGGCGCCGCCACCTTGGTGGTCGGGACCTTCTTGCCGCCGGCGACTTCCTTCAGGCGGTGGTATTCGGCCAGGACCTTGGCGCCGTAGCCGGAATCGCTGTCCATGTCGGCCGCGCCGACATAGGTCTTCAGGCCGCCTTCGACGGAACCGGTGCGCTTGACATAATCTTTCAGGATCAGGGCGCCGACACGGATGTTCGCGACCGGGTTGAGCGCGGCCTGGGCGCCGCCCACTTCCTGGAACTTGTCATGGTGAACCTTCGCCATGACCTGCATCAAGCCCTTGGCGCCCATGGCGCTCTCCGCGAACGGGTTCAGGCCCGATTCGATGGCCATCACGGCCAGGATCAGCAGTGGATCGAGCTTGATCTCGTGGGCCGTCGAGTAGGCCGTCGAGACGAGCATGTTGGCGGCATCGCCGGCCACGCGGTAGCGCTTGGCCAGCCAGGAGGTGACGTTCTGCTGCTGCTTGGTGCTGGCAAGGTGCTTGACCTCGGGCTGGTGCTGCGATGTGTCCACCGCGACGTCCTGGGTCGGCGATGGGGTGGCGGTCGCGAGGACGGCACCGGCGGGTGCGGGGGCGACGGATTCAGGATACAGCAGCTCGGACACTTTCTTGGCTGCATCCGGATTCGTGTAGAGCAGGGCCAGTACCGCCACTGCCGAGAGACCGAACACGGTCAGCGTGTGCTGCATCGTGGTCAACAGACCGCGTACCGTTTTGCCCGCTTGTGAAAACGTGACTGGCTGGCTGGCCATGGATTGGACGAGCTTTGCGCTCGTGCCGATGAAACGATTGCTCATCGAAGTCCCCTTTGTCGCGGCGAAAAGGATCCCGTCGTGGCGCTCCAGGCGCTACGTTGGTACCAATGCCGTGCATCAGAAAAATCGTCAGGGCCTTCACCTGTGGAAGGCCAAAACGCCGTCATTGCTTTGCTTCAGCTGGCCGATGCCCGTGGGGCTGGTCCAGTGGCTCAACAACTGTGTCGGGGATAGGCAGAAGCCTGAGGAAACACTCCTTAAAAATGTCGTTGGGGCCCCGACCCCGTGAAGTTATGAGAACGGCTACAATCAGCTGTGAAAATGACCGTCTCATCAAGTAGGTGCGATTGTAGGAGGTCGTTTATACCAAGTCAATACTAGCACGACTGCGTATTATTACTTTTAGATCTGACTTTTCCCGGCTCAGCTCAGCAATACCTTGCCAAATCAAACACTTGGCGACGCAATTTGATTAACCGCAAGCAATCGAAAAAACAAGCAAAAGTTGATGAAATATTCAGATCTTCGGGATTTTATGTCCCAACTGCAACTAAATGGCGACTTAAAGCGGGTAACGGCCCCGGTTTCGCCAATTCTCGAGATGACCGAGGTGTCCGATCGCGTGTTGCGCGCCGGCGGACCGGCGCTATTGTTCGAACGTCCCACCGGCCATGCGATACCGGTGCTTGCCAACCTGTTCGGCACGCCCGAGCGCGTGGCCCTGGGCATGGGGGCCGACAGCGTGAAGGAATTGCGCCGCATCGGCCATGTGCTGGCGCGCCTGAAGGAACCGGAGCCGCCGCGCGGTTTCAAGGACTTGATGGGTCTCGGTTCCCTCGTCAAGGCCGTGTGGGACATGGCGCCCAAGGAAGTCAAGGGCGCCCCCTGCCAGGAAATCGTCTGGGAAGGCAATGATGTCGACCTGGGACGCCTGCCGATCCAGCATTGCTGGCCGGGCGACGTCGCGCCCCTGATTACCTGGGGGCTGGTCATTACCAGGGGGCCGAACAAGAAGCGCCAGAACCTGGGCATCTACCGCCAGCAGGTACTGGGGCCGAACAAGGTCATCATGCGCTGGCTGGCGCACCGCGGCGGCGCGCTCGACTTCCGCGAGCATGCGATCGCCAATCCGGGTCAGCCCTATCCGGTCGCCGTCGCCCTGGGCGCCGATCCGGCCACCATCCTGGGCGCGGTGACGCCGGTACCGGACAGCCTGTCGGAATACCAGTTCGCGGGCCTGCTGCGCGGCCAGCGCACGACGCTCACCAAGGCCATCGGCAGCGAGCTGCGCGTGCCCGCGTCCGCCGAGATCGTGCTGGAAGGGCATATCTATCCAGATGCAAACCACCCGTCCGGCTTCGAGCATGCGCTGGAAGGCCCCTATGGCGACCATACCGGTTATTACAACGAGCAGGACAGCTTCCCGGTATTCACGATCGACCGCATCACCATGCGGCGCGATCCGATCTACCACTCGACCTATACCGGCAAGCCGCCGGACGAGCCGGCCGTCCTGGGCGTGGCCCTGAACGAAGTCTTCATTCCGCTGCTGCAAAAGCAGTTCAGCGAGATCACGGACTTTTATTTGCCGCCGGAAGGCTGCAGCTACCGCATGGCGGTGGTACAGATGAAAAAGCAGTATGCCGGCCATGCCAAGCGCGTGATGTTCGGGGTCTGGAGTTTCCTGCGCCAGTTTATGTATACGAAGTTTATTGTCGTGGTGGACGAGGACGTCGACGTGCGCGACTGGAAAGAAGTCATCTGGGCCATCACGACCCGGGTCGATCCGACGCGCGACACGGTGTTGGTGGATAACACGCCGATCGACTATCTCGACTTCGCCTCGCCGATCAGCGGCCTGGGCAGCAAAATGGGTATCGACGCCACCAATAAATGGCCGGGCGAGACGAACCGGGAGTGGGGAACGCCGATCACGATGTCACCGGAGGTCAGGCAGCGGATCGATACGATCTGGCAGGAACTCGGTATTTGAAGCGCGGCTGGAGCGGCCCCTTCCTGCCCGGAAGAAAACGGCGCCACAAGACCGTGGCGTCGGTTATAATACGCTCTGGCGGGCCCCTGCGCATTGTGGCATGGTTTACCTGGTCAGGTCGGGAACGAAGCAGCCAAAGCCGTTCACCGCAAGTGCCGCAGATCAGGCTCGCCTCCTTCGTTGTTCCTCTTCCCCGTCGTTTCTTCAGTCAGCACACCCGGTGCTTCGTGCATGGCGCCGATCTGCGCGTCAAACATTTGTTTTATTTTCATAAACAATTGTCTGTTCATCAAATTGCGCATCTTCCGGGACAAGGCGTCCCAGTGTCGTCGTTCAATCGTGCCGCATGGAAACAAAAATTGCTGTAATCTCTTCCCTTTCAATAATTTCAGCAATTCGGGGGGTGGGATGAGCAACTTGCAGGTGGGTGAGGCGCTGCGCCGGCATGCGCGGCAAGCGGATCGGATGATGGTCGCGATTTTGTGGGCAATGTTCGGCATGGCCCTGGCCTTGTCCGGCATGCACGACACGCTTGGCTGGGCGCTCGCGATCGGCATTCCCGCCGCCGCCCTGCCGACCATCCTGATGCTGGTCGCCGGCGGCACGCGCGCAACGCGCATGACGACCGCATTCGCGCTGATCGTCATGTGCGCGCTGCACATCCACCAGGGCGGCGGACGCGACGAGCTGCACTTCGGCCTGTTCGTGGCGCTTGCTTTCCTGCTGTCGTACCGCGACTGGAGCGTGATCGTCTTCGCCGCCGCCGTCGTCGCGCTGCACCACCTTTCCTTTAATTACCTGCAAGAGCTGGGCTATGGGGTGCGCTGCCTGGCCGAACCGGGCATCGGCATCGTGCTCGTGCATGCCGGCTACGTGGTTGCCGAAACCATCGTCCTGTGCTTCCTGGCGCAGGTACTCCATCGCGAAACCGTGCAATCGGCCGAATTGCGCGTCAGCGTCGGGGCGCTGCAGGCGGCCAACGGCAGCATCGACTTGCGCGCCCAGTTGCCGGCGCGAAGCGAGAGCGGGCGCGCGCTGCAGGACGTGGTGGGCTTGCTGGGGCAGGCGCTGACCAGCGTGCAGCACAGCGTGCACACCACCAGTGCCGCCTCGCACCAGATTGCGCAAGGCAATGCCGAGTTGTCGCAGCGCACCGAACGCCAGGCCGCCTCGATCCGCGCCACCGTCGCATCGATGTCCGAATTGACCGATACCGTGCGCCAGAATGCCGAACACGCACGCCAGGCCGATGCGCTGGCCGGTTCGGCGTCGGACGTGGCCAGCCGCGGCGGGCAGGTCGTGACCGAAGTCGTCGAACGCATGGAAGCGATCGACGCTTCCTCGCGCCGGATCGAGGACATCATTTCCGTCATCGACGGCATTGCCTTCCAGACGAATATCCTGGCCCTGAACGCGGCCGTCGAGGCGGCTCGCGCGGGCGAGCAGGGCCGCGGTTTCGCGGTCGTCGCCGGCGAAGTGCGCAACCTGGCGCAGCGCTCCGCGGGCGCGGCGCGCGAGATCAAGACCTTGATCGAGCAATCGCGGGTCCAGGTCAGTGCCGGCAGTACACTGGCCCAGCAGGCGGGGCGCACGATGGACGAGGTCGTCGACAGCGTGCACAAGGTCTCGGGCATCATCGGCGAGATCAGCAGCGCCAGCCGCGAGCAGGCGCAGGGTATCGCCGCCATCAGCGAGGCGATCGGCGTGATGGACGGCGAGACGCGCGACAGCGCCGCCATGGTGCGCGAGGCCGCCGCGGCGGCGGGCGCGCTCGAGGACGAGGCGCAGCGGCTGGCCGAGGTCGTGTCCGTGTTCCATCTCGACGGCGTCGACGGCGCGCCGAAGCGCCCGGCCTTGCTGGCCGCCTGAGCGGGAAAAAGCGGGCCGGTTTGCCGTCCTGTCAAGCCGCTCCCGCGCACCCTCCCTCAGCCGGGAAAGTGCGCGCGAGCGCGCAACTGCGGTAAAATCGCGGCATGTCCTATCAAGTCCTCGCCCGCAAATACCGCCCCAAGAACTTCGAAACGCTGGTTGGCCAGGAGCACGTCGTGCGCGCGCTGACGCACGCGCTCGACACGGGCCGCCTGCACCACGCCTACCTGTTCACGGGCACCCGCGGCGTCGGCAAGACGACGCTGTCGCGCATCCTGGCCAAGTCGCTCAACTGCACCGGCCCGGATGGCGCCGGCGGCATCACCGCCCAGCCCTGCGGCGCCTGCGAAGCCTGCCGCGCGATCGATGCCGGGCGCTTCGTCGACTATATAGAGATGGACGCCGCATCGAACCGCGGCGTCGACGAAATGGCCCAGCTGCTCGAGCAGGCCGTCTATGCACCGAGCAATGCGCGCTTCAAGGTCTACATGATCGACGAGGTGCACATGCTGACCAACCACGCATTCAATGCGATGCTCAAGACGCTCGAGGAACCGCCCGAGCACATCAAGTTCATCCTCGCCACCACCGACCCGCAGAAGATCCCGGTCACGGTGCTGTCGCGCTGCCTCCAGTTCAACCTGAAGCAGATGCCGCCGGGCCATATCGTCGGCCACCTCGAAAACATCCTCGGCCAGGAAGAAGTCGGGTTCGAGGTGCCCGCCCTGCGCCTGCTGGCCCAGGGCGCGCACGGCTCGATGCGCGACGCGCTCTCGCTGACCGACCAGGCCATCGCCTACGCCGCCGGCGCCGTCACCCTGGAAGCGGTGCAGGGCATGCTCGGCGCGCTCGACCAGTCGTATCTGGTGCGCCTGCTGGACGCGCTGGCGCAGGAAAACGGCGCCGACCTGCTGGCCGTGGCCGACGAGATGGCCAGCCGCAGCCTGTCCTACAACGGCGCGCTGCAGGATCTCGGCAGCTTGCTGCACCGGATCGCGCTGGCGCAGTCGGTGCCGGCCGCCTTGCCGCAAGACTTGCCGGAACGGGGCGATATCCTGCGCCTGGCCGAGGCGTTCGACGCCCAGGAAGTGCAGCTGTTCTACCAGATTGCCGTGCATGGGCGCAACGAGATCGGTCTCGCGCCCGACGAGTACGCCGGCTTCACGATGACCTTGCTGCGCATGCTGGCGTTTCGCCCGGAGCAGGGCGGCGCCGCCCAGGTCGCCGCGCCGGCCGCGGCCGCG
>NZ_JBHSMS010000018.1:0-2962 GCF_042656795.1 Massilia jejuensis
AATCCTTTAGCAAACAGGCGCAGGCGGCTTGAAACACGAGTGTCCGCTATTGACAGTACACCTCAGTGAGCGTAGCAAAGTTTCCTCGCATGGCTGCGTGTACCTTCACTTCCATTGCCCCCCTTGCGTCGAGCACTTTCTTCCTTTTCCTTCCCGGCGCCGTCGAACCGGGTCGCCAAGACGGAGAGAATTTCGGCCGCTTCTTTGAGGATGCGCTGTTCTTTATCGTTCAGCCCGCCCACCGCTCAACCGGGCTCGTATGCCAGCCTCGTTGCACGTGGCAACGATCTTGACTCTCAGTCAAAAGCATCTACAGGAAGAGACGGAAATCGTACGATAAGGTGAATCGAGGCGGCGATGATCATTCCTGGCGATCCTCAACCGTTCTGCGCCGCCTTGGCGTCTGCCAGCTCGTCGGTGCTGGCCATGTAGCCCTCATCGGCGGCCAGTTGCGCGTCCGGCTGCAACTGCTCGTGTTCGCGCGCGCGGGTGAGGAGCACTTGCACCGTGTCGATTTTATGGCGCACAGTCTCGGATAACGCGGCCAGGGTCAGCGGCTCCGGGAGCATCACTTCGCATTCCTCGGCGGCGCCCGCGGCCGGGTGCTCGCGCGCCAGTTCGCCGGATTGTCCCGTCTCGTCGCGCTCGATCAGGCGCAGCACGTTGCGCAAACCCTGCTCCAATTGTTCCAGCCGGCTCGATTCCATTCAAAACCTCCCGTGTTCGCGATAGAAAAAAGGCACTTCGGCCAACTGCACGCCGCAACGCCCTGCAAAGCATACACATTCTGCCTCGCCGACGACGCCCTGCTCGGAGCTAGCGCCAGTGAGATGGATGCGCGACATGTACCACAACGTGAAAACGCCGTGGCGGGGCCTAAACTGGCTGGAACAGCTATCGCCGCGCGATTTACCGCTTTTCCTGCAGACCCTTTTAACTGAGTGTGCTGACCTGTGGCTTTAGCATCCAGGCCGGCACACTAGCCCGGTTGAGCAGTGGGCGGGGCGCGGAGTTTGCGACACGTCTAGAGCGATTTATCCGGGTCTTGCGTCCCGAAGGGATGGCCGCTTGCAAGTGACGGACTGTCACGACAGGCAGCAATCGCCCCATTGCTTTCCGTTCTATTTCCTGTCCGCTTAGGAGGCCGACCGCCTCAAGCCGCAAGGCGTCCGAACTTCCGGTTTCGACCCGAAGCGGACCACGAGTAGCTAGCGGCTTCTCATCCAAAAAAACTAGACGGAAGACCAGCCAGCGGCCACACCGTTCATCCCGATCAATACATATCCCTGAAAGCCCCGATCAGCTATCCTGATTTGGCCTTTGCCAACGTGCTGCTGCACGTATGGGATCACCTGGTCCCGTGACTTGAGGTCGCCGAGCTTCCTGCTTACCTAAACAAGAATGTCATCTGCGTGAATGAATTTGCTAATCAACGCGTCGAGGGCTGAACTGCGATTGTCCCATCAGCCTCAAGCACGTTTACCCACTCCAGCTTGACCAGTTCGACCGGCGGGAAGTTTGCGGTCATCAGCTCGTGGACCCGGCGTGGATTCATCATTTTTTCTAAGAGGCGTTAGGGTAAGGAAGCCGAGGTTAAACGTCCGCTCCTGGCCCAGGCTGTGTAAAAACGCGAGATCTGGGCGTTTTCAGGGGTCTCTTTACCATTCCCGACCTTGAGAAAACGCCTTGGAGAGCGTTCTGAGAGGCCGAGTGTCGCCGGCCTGTTGTCCGTTTTGCGTTTTTACACAGCCTGGGCCGATTGCGGACGGTCGGCACGGCTCAGTGTACTCGGCTGTTGCCTGCTGAGCAACCACAGGGTTTTGTTAGGCGTACTAAATCCGATTATGCGAAGAAAGAGGCTGTTGTGACCTTCGACGACCTCTCGACATCGGAAACCGAACCCTGCGTGGCGACCGGCTACTGGTCGCGACGGGCCGGCACGCCGATACGGCTGGGCTAGGGTTGAATGCTGCTGGAGTCGAGGTCGATTCGATCGGAGCGGTCGTTATCGATACGCACATGTGTACATCTGTCCCGCACATCTACGCGGCCGGCGACTGCAACAACCAGCCACAATATGTCTATGTAGCTGCCGCGGCCGGCACGCGCGCAGCGCGCAATATGCTGGGAGGCGACGCGGTCCTCGACCTCTCTGTGGTGCCTGGCGTTGTCTTCCCTGACCCGCAAGTCGGGACTGCTGGACTTACCGAGCAGGAGGCCGAAGCGTGGAAGCTTGACGTGAACAGTCAGACTCTGACTCTTGACAATGTGCCTCGTGCATTAGCCAACTTCGACACGGTCGGCTTTATAAAGCTGGTAGCCGACAGACAGACTGGCCGCCTGCTCGGCGCCCAGATACTGGCAGCCGACGCTGGCGAGATGATACAGACGGCGACGCTGGCTATACGCAATGGAATGACCGTGCAGGAATTGGGCGACCAGCTATTCCCCTATCTGACCATGGTCGAAGGGTTGAAATTGTGTGCACAGTCCTTCTTCAAGGACGTCAAGCAGCTGTCGGGCTGTGCAGGATAGGCCGCATTTCATCGACTTGCCAGGCAGGACATGCGCCCCCATTCCATCAACTTGTCTGATGTCGGGAAGGAGCGCGACTTCGACAGGGATGGGCTGAGCACCAGGAAAGACGCAGTCCCGGTACCGGCAGGTCATCCTGACCGACGCCAGAATACTCGGGTGATTGCGCGATTATTTTCTTGAGGAATTAATCACATCGAGTTGGAGGCCGAAGCACCCGTATCGTGGAAAGCACTTGCCAAGTGGGATAGCGCCTGGCTATAATTCGCGTCCGCTTGGGCGCTGTCTGCAAAACGTTAACGTAATCAAGGTGTTAGATGCGTAATTTCTTTGCGAGCAGCAGCGAAGTGGAAAAAAAGAAGTTGACGAAAATCGCGAAACGCTGCATAATCTCATCTCTCTGCTGCTGACGAACAAAACGATTCGC
>NZ_JBHSMS010000019.1:0-1224 GCF_042656795.1 Massilia jejuensis
AGCTCCTGCTCGAAGGTGGTGCCGAGTTCCTTGACGACCGACGCCTCCCAGGCCGGGTTGCGTCCAGCCGCCAGCTGGGCCGTCACCGCAAGCGACATCTGGCGCAGCGTGATCAGGCGCGCCGTCAGGCGTCCGATCTCGCGCGCCTGGTAGGCATCTGGCTCGCTGCCGATTTCGGCGATCAGCGTATGCAGCAGCGCGATCGAACTCAGGAAACGCTCCGGCCCGCTGCGCTCGAATGCCAGTTCGGCCGTGACCTGGGCCCAGCCTTGCCCCTCAACGCCGATCAGGGCGTCGGCATCGAGCGTCAGGTCGTCGAAAAAGACTTCGTTGAAATGGGTGGCCCCGGTCAGGTCCTTGATCGGGCGGATCGTGATCCCGGGCAGCGACAGGTCGATGATGAACTGGGACAGTCCCTCGTTGCGCTTGCTGTCGACGCCCGTGCGTACCAGCGCGATCATGTAGTGCGAGCGATGGGCATTCGTGGTCCACACCTTCTGCCCGTTGACCACCCATTTGTCGCCGGCGCGGCGCGCATTGGTCTTGATCGAGGCGAGGTCCGAGCCGGAATTGGGCTCGCTCATGCCGATGCAGAAAAAGCGCTCGCCGCGGCAGATCGCAGGCAGGTGGAACTCCTTCTGGGCGTCGGTCCCGTAGTGCAGGATCTGCGGCCCGCTCTGGCGGTCGGCGAACCAGTGCGCCGACACCGGCGCGCCGGCTGCGAGCAGCTCCTCGATCACGACATAGCGGGTGAACGGACTCGCATCGGCGCCGCCGTAGCGTTTCGGCAGCGCCATGCCGATCCAGCCGCGCGCTCCCAGGCGCCGGCTGAACTGGGCGTCGAATCCCATCCAGGATTCGGCACGTCGGGTGGGCGGGTAATGCGCCAGCGCGTCGCCCAGGAAGGCGCGCACTTCGGCGCGAATGGCTTCGGCCTCGGGCGGGATGGGACTGAATGTGAACTGGCTAATGGACATGGGACACGGGGACATGGGCGGTCATGCGTTGGAGTCGATTCCTGGCCGCGCCGTGGCGCGGCCAGGTCCCGGGAAGGTCGCCCTCCCCGTCGGCCGATGCTCAGAGCGCGGTCTGGGCGTCGGCGGCGGCGAACATCTTGTTGATGTCGCCGGACGTCACCGGACGGCTCGCGTCGCGCTCCGGCGCAGCGCCGCCCAGGCCCAGCGCCGGCTCGATGCTCACGTGCGTGGCCTGCGCCTTGAGCGC
>NZ_JBHSMS010000020.1:0-1023 GCF_042656795.1 Massilia jejuensis
AGCTCCTGCTCGAAGGTGGTGCCGAGTTCCTTGACGACCGACGCCTCCCAGGCCGGGTTGCGTCCCGCCGCCAGCTGGGCCGTCACCCCAAGCGACATCTGGCGCAGCGTGATCAGGCGCGCCGTCAGGCGTCCGATCTCGCGCGCCTGGTATGCATCTGGCTCGCTGCCGATTTCGGCGATCAGCGTATGCAGCAGCGCGATCGAACTCAGGAAACGCTCTGGCCCGCTGCGCTCGAATGCCAGTTCGGCCGTGACCTGGGCCCAGCCTTGCCCCTCAACGCCGATCAGAGCGTCGGCATCGAGCGTCAGGTCGTCGAAAAAGACTTCGTTGAAATGGGTGGCCCCGGTCAGGTCCTTGATCGGGCGGATCGTGATCCCGGGCAGCGACAGGTCTATGATGAACTGGGACAGTCCCTCGTTGCGCTTGCTCTCGACGCCCGTGCGTACCAGCGCGATCATGTAGTGCGAGCGATGGGCATTCGTGGTCCACACCTTCTGCCCGTTGACCACCCATTTGTCGCCGGCGCGGCGCGCATTGGTCTTGATCGAGGCGAGGTCCGAGCCGGAATTGGGCTCGCTCATGCCGATGCAGAAAAAGCGCTCGCCGCGGCAGATCGCGGGCAGGTGGAACTCCTTCTGGGCGTCGGTCCCGTAGTGCAGGATCTGCGGCCCGCTCTGGCGGTCGGCGAACCAGTGCGCCGACACGGGCGCGCCGGCTGCGAGCAGCTCCTCGATCACGACATAGCGGGTGAACGGACTCGCATCGGCGCCGCCATAGCGTTTCGGCAGCGCCATGCCGATCCAGCCGCGCGCTCCCAGGCGCCGGCTGAACTGGGCGTCGAATCCCATCCAGGATTCGGCACGTCGGGTGGGCGGGTAATGCGCCAGCGCGTCGCCCAGGAAGGCGCGCACTTCGGCGCGAATGGCTTCGGCCTCGGGCGGGATGGGGCTGAATGTAAACTGGTCGATGGACATGGGCGGTCGTGCGTTGGAGTCGATTGCTGGCCGCGCCGTGGCGCGG
>NZ_JBHSMS010000021.1:0-81479 GCF_042656795.1 Massilia jejuensis
CGGAGCTTTGCGCGCGAAGCGGGCATCTCGCACCAGTACGTGAACCTGCGCCTGGGCGAGCGGGTCTGCGGCGCCGTCCATGTGCAAAACGTGAACGCCTATCACCGCCGATTCAGGCAGTGGCTGGCACGCTTCCATGGCGTAGCTTCACGCTACTTGCCGAATTACCTGGGCTGGCGCTGGGCGCTCGATGGCGAGCGCATTGCGTCACCGGAGCGCTTCCTGCGAGCGGCAATGGGACTCGTCCACACGTAACGGTGACAGCGCCAAGAATTTTCTTGTTTCCACCGCCGGTGGGGCGGCGGCGCCGGTTTTTCTTGTCAAGCGTTGCGCGCATGTTTTTCGGCGCCGCTTCTGTTTAAACATAAAGTCTGTCGAAAATTTCCTTCCTACACTGGTGTTTGACCTTTAGCGAGGAGTACACCGTGCACGAGGAAACGATCGTCTTGGAACGGACCGCCGATATCGCCGTCCTGCAAGCTTGCGGCGCGCTACGCGGCAGCGTCGCCCAGTTCGCGCAGCCGCGCGGCGCCAACCTGATGCGCCGCACCGAGGCGCTCGATGCCTGGTGCCACCTGCGCGCCACCCACGGCCTCTGGCAGTACGGGCGCGCGCACGACGGCGCGCCGAATCCGCAATCGCGGGTAGGCGACGCGGATGCCGCGCCCGGCAGCGCCGCCGACGGCATGGATTTCACCTCCCGCGACTACCTGTCGCTGGCCTCGCATCCGGCGCTGCGGGAGGCGGCCCGCGCGGCCCTGGCCGAAGCCGGCCCGCACGGCACCGGCCCGGCGCTCCTGCTGGGCGACAGCGCCTTGTCGCTCGCCCTGGAAGCGGCGCTCGCCGAGCTGCTGCAGCTCCGGCACGTGACCCTGTTCCCGACCGGCTGGGGCGCCGCGTTCGGCGTCATCACCGCGCTGGCGAACGCGCGCGACTATGTGCTGGTCGACCAGCTCGCGCATGCCTCGCTGCGCCAGGGGGCACAGGCCGCCACCCGCAACGTGGCGCTGCACCGCCATCTCGACACCGGCCACGTGCGCGAACTGCTGGCCGCGATCCGCGCGCGCGATGTCGAGAACGGCATCCTGGTCGTCACCGAGGGCCTGTTCGGCATGGACGCCGACGTGCCCGACTTGCCGCTGATGCAGCACCTGTGCCGCGAGTACAACGCCACCTTGCTGGTCGACGTCGCGCACGACCTGGGCGCGCTCGGACCGGGCGGCACGGGCAGCCTCGGCCAGCAGGCCATGCTGGGCAAGGTCGACCTGGTGACGGGTTCCTTCGCCAAGACCTTCGCCTCGAACGGCGGCTTTGTCGCCAGCGGCTCGCACGCGGTCAAGCGCCAGCTGCAGCTGTTCGCCGGGCCGCACCTGTGCTCGAATGCGCTCTCGCCGGTGCAAGCGGCCTGCGTGCTCGCGGCGCTGCGCATCGTGGCCGGCGAGGAGGGCGATACGCTGCGCGAAGCCTTGCTGCGCAACGCCGTCGCCCTGCGCGCCAGCCTGGCCGAAACCGGCATGCGCTGCCTGGGCGTGCCCTCGGCCATCGTGCCGCTCTGGATCGGCAACGAGCAGGTGGCGCGCCTGGCGGGCCGCACGCTGGCGCGCGCGGGCATGCTCGTCGACGCCGTCGAGTATCCGGGCGTGCCGCTGGGCGCGGCGCGCCTGCGCCTGCAGGTGATGGCCGGACACCGGCCGGCCCAGTTGCGCGAGGGCGCGCGCACGATCGGCGCGGCGGTGAGCGGCGCGGGCGCGGCGCTCGGAATCGAACCGGCGCGCCAGCCGTGGCCGCGCTGGCGCGCCCACGGCTGAGGCATCCGGGGCGGTGCGGGCCCGGGGGCAGCGCATCGGGGTAGAATAGCCGCTTTATCATTTCGCTTTTTGCCATGACCGTCCGCACCCCTGTCCGCACCCGATTTGCCCCCAGCCCGACCGGCTACCTCCACCTCGGCGGCGCGCGCACCGCGCTCTACTCCTGGGCCTATGCGCGCCACTTCGGCGGCACCTTCATCCTGCGCATCGAGGACACCGACCTCGAGCGCTCGACGCCGGAAGCGGTGCAGGCAATCCTGGACGGCATGCAGTGGCTCGGCCTGGCGCACGATGAAGGCCCGTTCTACCAGATGCAGCGCATGGACCGCTACCGCGAGGTGGTCAAGGGCATGCTCGACGCGGGCACCGCCTACCTCTGCTATTGCTCGCCGGCGGAAGTCGAAGCGATGCGCGAGCGCATGCGCGCTTGCGGCGAGAAGCCGCGCTACGACGGCACCTGGCGTCCGGAACCGGGCAAGGTCCTGCCCGACGTGCCGGCCGGCGTCACGCCGGTGGTGCGCTTCAAGAACCCGCTCGAGGGCGAAGTGACCTGGAACGATGTCGTGAAAGGTCCGATCACGATCGCCAACAAGGAACTCGACGACCTGATCATCGCGCGTCCGGACGGCACGCCGACCTATAATTTCTGCGTCTCGGTGGACGACTGGGACATGCGCATCACCCATGTGCTGCGCGGCGACGACCACGTCAACAACACGCCGCGCCAGATCAACATCCTGCGCGCGCTTGGCGCCGAGCTGCCGCAGTACGGCCACCTGCCGATGATCCTGGGCGCCGACGGCCAGAAGCTTTCGAAGCGCCACGGCGCCGTCAGCGTCATGGAGTACCCGGAGCAGGGCTATCTGCCGGAAGCGATGCTCAATTACCTGGCGCGCCTCGGCTGGAGTCATGGCGACGACGAGATCTTCTCGATGGAGCAATTCACCGAGTGGTTCAACCTCGACCACCTGACCGCCTCGGCGGCCCAGTTCAATCCTGAAAAACTGGCCTGGCTGAACAACCACTACATCAAGGCGGCCGATAACGAGCGCCTGGCCGGCCTGGCGCGTCCGAAGATGGACGCCCAGGGTGCCGGGTTCGACGGCGCCCCGGCCTTGCCCGCCGTGCTGGCGCTGGTGAAGGACCGCGTCAACACGGTCAACGAGCTGGCCGACGCGGCGATGCTGTTCTACCGCCAGCCCCGGCCCGACGCGGCCCTGCTGGCCCAGCACCTGACCGACGCGGTGCGCCCGGCCCTGGCGCTGTTTGCCGAGCGCTGCCGGACGGTCGAGTGGAACAAGGCCGCCATTGCTGCCATGCTCAAGGAGGTGCTGGCCGCGCAGGGCTTGAAGATGCCGCAGATCGCCATGCCGCTGCGCCTGCTCGTCACCGGCCAGCTGCAAACGCCGGCCATCGACGCGGTGCTGGAATTGTTCGGACGCGAGACGGTGTTGGCCCGCGTCGCACAAGGTTTGTAGGCGCCTCTTAATTCGTGCAAATCGGTATTTGCGTAATGCAAGAAGCCCCGCTATAATGCTCGCACTTCAGCAGTACGGGGGTATAGCTCAGCTGGGAGAGCGCTTGCATGGCATGCAAGAGGTCAGCGGTTCGATCCCGCTTACCTCCACCACTTCGAAGTGCAGTCATCGGTAGTTCAGGGTCCCCATCGTCTAGAGGCCTAGGACATCACCCTTTCACGGTGAGTACCGGGGTTCGAATCCCCGTGGGGACGCCAGGAATTCGGCAGAAGTTTGCCGAGACGCTGCGCCAGCGGCAGCGGGTAGTAGAAGCACATGCAGTATGGTATGATGTTGTTCCCCGTGGGGGGTATAGCTCAGCTGGGAGAGCGCTTGCATGGCATGCAAGAGGTCAGCGGTTCGATCCCGCTTACCTCCACCACGACAGGCACATGGCAGTTTGGCAGTATCGGCAAGTCCAGGGTCCCCATCGTCTAGAGGCCTAGGACATCACCCTTTCACGGTGAGTACCGGGGTTCGAATCCCCGTGGGGACGCCAAGAATTGAGTGGCATCGGCGCTTTGTCGCAGCAAGCAGCACAACAGTTTTAGGTCCCCATCGTCTAGAGGCCTAGGACATCACCCTTTCACGGTGAGTACCGGGGTTCGAATCCCCGTGGGGACGCCAGTCAATGCAAAAAGCCGCTTTTCAGCGGCTTTTTGCTTTTTCTTTTTGCTTTTTCGCGCCGGTTTTGTCTTAGGCCTTCCTACCAGCCCGGCGGCGGCATCGGCCCCATCGCAAAGCCGAAGCCCATTGGCTGGAGGTTGATCGAGGCCGTGCTGAAATAAGGCGATCCGCCGGCGAAGACCGGAATGCCGGAGCCGCCGTTCCCCGCGCCCATCATCGACCCGAAACCCGGCTGCCAGGCGCCTGCGGCTTGTCCCGGCATCAGCGGCAAGCCCAGTGCGGCCAGCGCATCGGGCATGCCGCTGCCGATGCGCGCCGGGTCCGACAGCGACACCCGGCGTGCGCTGAGGCGAATGACCTGGAACAGTCGCTCGACCCGCTCCGCCGAGCGCGTGCGCCCGAGACCCTGGAATTCCGGGCGGTGCGCCAAAATCAGCGCGGCCAGGCCGCTGACATGGGGCGCCGCCATCGAAGTGCCGTCCCAGGCCGCAAAATTATTCGGCGGCACCGCCGAGACGATGGCCACGCCCGGTGCGCAGACGTCGATCTGCGGCCCGAAACAGCTGAACTTGGCGGTAAAGAAGCCCTGGCTGTCGGCATCCAGGCTGATGGTTTCGGTGTGGTAGCTGTCGGCCGGGAATTCCCCGATCTTGCCGATCGCGCCCACGGCCAGCACGTTGGGCGAGGCTGCCGGGTACTGCACCGGCCCGCCCGAATTGCCGGCCGCGGCGATGCAGGCCACGCCGGCCTGTTTCGCGCGCACGATCTGGCGCTCGAGCGCTTCGGAGGGGGCGCCGCCGCCCAGGCTCAGGTTGACGACGTCGATCTGGTGCTCGATGCAGTATTCGAGTGCCTCGATCAGCTGGCTGATCTGCCCGCCGGGAAAGAGCTTGCAGACGTGGATCTCGGCGTCGGGCACGAAGCCGCGGATGCCCCAGGCCGGATCGGCCGAGGCGATCACCCCCGTGCAGTGGGTGCCGTGGCCGAGCGTATCGTCGTTCCACGTGGCCGGATTGATGCGTTTGTTGATGATGTCGAAGCCGGCGCGAATCCGGTTCAGGCTGGCGTGGCTGGTGGCCGCGCCCGAATCGACGACGGCGACCTTGACGCCCCGGCCGCGCAGGTGCGGGGGCAGGGCGTCCAGGCGCATCGCGCGCGCGCCCCAGCCGAGCGCGTTCTGGTTCGGGAAGCCCTGCAGCGTCGGCCATTCGGACAGGCCGTGCAGCAGCACGACGTTCGGTTGCGCCAGGTCGATATCGGGATCGCGCTGGTAGAAAGTCCAGTGGTCGGCCCGCGGCTTGACGTACAGGCCGCTGATCGCGCGCGGATCGTCGCCGAACAGGCGCAGGCTGGCCACGCCGCCGGCGTCGGTCACGCCCGAGGCCGGCAGCATGCCGCCGAACAGCGAGACCTCGGCATCGGGCAGGGGCATGCCGTCCTTGCCGAGCACGGTAATCGTCACATCCACCGCCGGCCCGCCGTAGGGCGCCAGCGAGGAAACCAGGTCGGGGCGGCGCAGCAAGGGGTCGAGCAGGTAGAGGTGCTGGTCGCGCTCGACCAGCAGGCGCCCGCCGCCGCGCGCGTGCAGGTCGAGCGCCTGGCGGTCGGTCATGCGCGCGACCACCACGCCTTCGGCGGCGATGCTCTCCAGGCCGGCAGTGCCGAAGGCGCTGCGCGTGGCGATGGTGTCGACGACCTCGATCTCGGGAATGGCGCGCAAGGCCTGCTCGACGGCGGCCATCGGCAGCGGCGCCACGCCCAGGGACGTGAGCGGACCGAGTCCGGGCGCGACCTGGCGCGGCGCGACCAGGTATTTTTTCTTGCGTTCGCTCACCATGTGGCCGCGCCCTTCGGCGGGCGCGGTGCCGCCGGGATTGTCGGGGCCGTTCGGCGGCTGGCCGCGGTCTTGCGGCTCACCCGGGCCGCCTTGCGGAGTTTTTGGCATGTCGTTTCCTTTCGATTGCGGTGGCCGGCGTCAGAACAGCGACAGCGGGCGGTCCGGTTCGATCATCAATTGGTTGAGGGTGCGTTGCCTGAGCCGTTCGGCAGTCGCGGGATCGGTTTCGACGACGACCGTGTGCGGCGGACCGGCCGCCGGGCCGATGGTGTCGACCACGCGGATCGCCGGGTCGCTTTGTATGCTGTCGAGAAAATGCGCAAGCGCGGTTTCATCCGTGGCGGCGCGCACGATGTAGCGTGTGTTGCTGGCGTTGCCGGACATCGGCATGAGCGAGTCTCCATGAAGCCCTTCCGCCTGGGCGGAAGGGCGGTTGACGATGCGGCCGGGCTGCGGCCGAGGAAGTTAGTGAACCGTTTGCTGGCCCGCCAGTTGCGCCAGCTGAGCCTGTTGGGCCTGCTGCGCGTAGGCGGACCACGGATCGGCCGCGAACGGCAACATGCTGCCGATCTGGCCGGCAATGCCGCCGATGGTACTGCCCAGCTGCTGGTTGCCCAGCTGGCCGCCGATGAAGCTGCCGACCGGCTGCGCATACTGGCCGATCATGTTGCTCAGCCAGCCTTGCGGCGCCATCTGGCCTTGCGCACCGGCTTGCATTTGCGGCAGTTGCTGGCTCAGCTGCTGTTGCAGCATCGCTGCCTGCTGCTGCAGCTGCTGGTGCATTTGCTGCAGTTGCTGCAATTGCTGCTGGATTTGCTGCAATTGCTGGACGATGGCCTGCTGCTGGCCGCCGCCTTGCGCATCGGCGCCGAACGGCAGCAAGCCGCCCAGGCCCGACAGCCCGCCGAGGACATTGCCCAGCGTCTGGTTGCCGGTCAGGCTGCCGATCAGGTTGCCCGCAGGCTTGCCGAATTTCTGGATCAGGCCGCCAAACAGGCCCTGCGGCGCCAGTTGCTGCTGCAGCTGTTGTTGCTGTTGCTGCTGTTGCTGCAGTTGCTGTAGTTGTTGCAGCTGCTGCAGTTGTTGTAGCTGTTGCTGCTGGGCCGGGTCCGCGCCGAAGGGCAGCAGGCTGCCGCCGATGCCGCCGGCGATTTCGCCGATGCGCCCGCCCAGGCTGGGGTTGCCGAAGATGCCGCCGATGCCGCGCCCGATGGCGCCGCCGACCGGCGCGCCGAACAGGCCGCCGAACAGGGCTTGCGGACCGAACTGGGCTTGCTGCGGGATGCCGTATTGCTGGTATTCATTCATGCTCCACTCCTTCTGAGGATGCGGCTGCCGGCAACAGTACCGGCGCCGGGTACGCGTCGGCATGCCCGGCTGATAGCAATTCCCCTTACGCACCTGCTGCTTGCGGCCGCGAACGTTGACGTGCGCGCCGCGGGTAAGGTCGAGGCATGCACGGAAAGCGAGGATTGGACGGATGTCCGATTTCCACGCAGGTAGCGATTGGACTAGGGGAGGGCGGCGAAGTTTGAGCGCAATGGCGGGCATGTTCCTATCGCTTTACGTGGCTTGCGCTAGCGCAGACAAGGGTAAAACAATTGAAGGCTTCGCCAAGGAAGGAGGCGGCAGGCGCAGGCGTGCCGGCCCGTTCCCGCCGCGGGAGCGGCGGCGAAATCGGGTAAAATATCGCCCTCGCGCCCGCTACCCGGCGTCATTCCCCCTTTGTGTTCGATCCCATGTCCGCATCCCACGCTCCAGCGCCGTCGCTGGCCATTTTCTGCAAGGTCGTCGACAACTACGGCGACATCGGCATCTGCTGGCGCCTGGCCCGTCAATTGCAGCGCGAACATGGCGTGGCCGTCACCCTGTGGGTCGACGACCTGGCGAGCTTTCGCCGCATCTGCCCGCAGGTCGAGGCCGCGGCCGCCAGCCAGGTGGTGCAGGGCGTCCTGGTGCGCCATTGGCGCGGCCAGGACGGCGACCACGCCCCCGGCGACATCGCCGACATCGTCATCGAGTTTTTTGCCTGTGACATCCCGCCGCGTTATATCGAGGCGATGGCCGCTCGCTCGCCGCGTCCGGCCTGGCTGAACCTGGAAGGCTTGACGGCCGAGGAGTGGGTCGAGGGTTGCCACAAGCTGCCGTCGATGCATCCGCGCCTGAAGCTGACCAAGCATTTCTTTTTCCCGGGTTTCACAGCCCGGACCGGCGGCTTGCTGCGCGAAGCCGGGCTCGAGCGTGATCGGCTGGATTTCCTCCGGCATCCCGAGCGGGTACGCGCCTTCCTGCGCGGCCTCGGCTTGCCGGACGCCGAGATCGACGCCCTGAAGGTGTCGCTGTTCTGCTATCCGCATGCGCCGGTGGCCGACTTGTTCGCGGCCTGGCGCGACGGCGCCGAGCGCGTGACCTGCCTGGTACCCGAAGGCGTGGCGGGGCACGCGGTCGCCGAATTCCTGGGAGCGGCGGCGTGCGCCGGGGCCGTGGCCACGCGCGGCGCGCTGACCGTGCGCGTGCTGCCCTTCGTGCCCCAGCCGGACTATGATTGCCTGCTCTGGGCCTGCGACCTGAATATCGTGCGCGGCGAGGATTCCTGGGTGCGTGCCCAGTGGGCCGGCAAGCCTTTCGTCTGGCACATCTATCCGCAGGACGAGGACCTGCACCACAAGAAATTGCGCGCCTTCCTGGCCCGCTACGCGCCCGCAATCGCCAGTCTGCAGCAGGTGATGTTTCACTGGAACGGCGTCCAGGGTGATGCCGCCGACTGGCCCGGACTGTGGGCCGCGCTGCGGTCCGACAGGGCGCGCATCGAGGCGCGTTCGGATGCCTGGCAGGCGGCGATGCTGGCCAATGGCGACCTGGCATCGAACCTGCTGGCCTTTGCCGCTTCACTTCGATAGGCACGGCAAACGTTACGTGGTATCATGCCCGGTTACTGCAACCCCTTTTTTTGATTACCCAGACTCCTATGAAACCCGCAAAAGAGATCCGTGTCGGCAACATCATCATGGTTGATGAAAAGCCTTTTATCGTGCTGCGTTCCGATGTCAACGGCTCGAGCCGCACGGGCTTCACCTACAAGTGGAAGATGAAGAATCTTCTGACCAACGCGCCGCTGGAAAACGTGTTCCGTGGCGATGACAAGTTCGACGTTGTCGTGCTCGACAAGAAGCCGGTGAGCTACTCGTACTTCGCCGATCCGCTGTACGTCTTCATGGACGAAGAGTACAACCAGTTCGAAATCGAAGAAGAGAACCTGGGCGACGCGCTGCACTACCTGAAAGACGGCATGCAGTGCGAGGCCGTGTTCTACGACGGCAAGGCCATCTCGGTCGAACTGCCGACCACGATCGCGCGCCAGGTGGTCTACTCGGAACCGGCCGTCAAGGGCAATACGTCGGGCAACGTCCTGAAGGAAGCCAAGATCGAGAACGCCATCGAAGCCCACCAGCACGTCGTCATGGTGCCGCTGTTCGTGAGCCAGGATGACACGATCGAGATCGACACCCGCACCAACGAATACAAGCGCGTCGTTCGCAACTGAGACGCAACCAAGACGTCACTGACACGTCATGGGGCCTGGCTGAGCCGCCACCGAACGATCCGCTGCGTCCCGAATAAAACGCTGCCTCCATGGCAGCGTTTTTTTTCGTCTATACATTCTCTTTATAAATGGTATCGGGCAAAAAGCACTGCTATGCTATTGCTTTATTACAAATAAAGTGGAGAGAACATGGACCGCAGGGATTTCGTTCGATACGGCATGGCTGCCGGTGCCGTTTCCGCAGCAGGCTCGGCGGCGGCCGCACCGGCGGCCCGTGCCCAGGCGGTTGCCCATGACGGCCTGCTCGAAGCCGGCGTGCGCGAACAGGGCGCTGCCATGGCCTCCGGCAAGACGAGTTCGCAGAAGCTGGTGAAGCGCTACCTGGCGCGCATCGCCGCCGTCGACGCGGCCGGCCCCAGGCTGAACTCGGTCATCGAACTGAACCCGGACGCCCTGGCGATCGCGGCCGAGCGCGACCGCGAACGCGCCGCCGGCAAGCTGCGCGGTCCGCTGCACGGCATTCCGGTTTTGCTAAAGGATAATATCGCCACCGGCGACAAGATGAGCACCAGCGCCGGTTCGCTGGCGCTCGACGGCGTGCGCGCCACCCGCGACGCCTTCATCGTCGAGCGCCTGCGCGCGGCCGGCGCCGTCATCCTCGGCAAGACCAACCTGTCGGAGTGGGCCAACATGCGCTCGACCCACTCGGTCAGCGGCTGGAGCGGGCGCGGCGGCCAGACGAAGAATCCGCACGCGCTCGACCGCAACACGAGCGGATCGAGTTCCGGTTCGGGCGCCGCCATCGCGGCCAGCCTGGCGACCCTTGCGGTCGGCACCGAGACCGACGGCTCCATCGTTTCTCCCAGCTCGAGCTGCGGCATCGTCGGCCTGAAGCCCACGCTGGGCCTGGTCAGCCGCAGCGGCATCATTCCGATCGCCCACTCGCAGGACACGGCCGGCCCGATGACGCGCAGCGTCGCCGACGCCGCCTACATGCTGGCGGCCATGACCGGCGTCGACGGGGACGATGCGGTCACCCGGGAGAGCCAGGGCAAGGTGGCCGATTACGCGGCGGCCCTGCGCCCGGACGGCTTGCGCGGCAAGCGCATCGGTGTCGCGCGCAATTTCTTTGGCGGCAGCACGGTCGTCGACGCCATCGTCGAGAAGGAACTGGCGATCCTGAGCGCACAGGGCGCGATCCTGGTCGACGTCAAGGTGCCCAATACCGACAAATATGGCGAGACCGAAGTCGAGGTGTTGCTGTACGAATTCAAGCCGGACCTGGCCGCCTACCTGGCCGGCTACGCCCCGCATGCGCCGGTGAAGAACATGGCCGACGTGATCGCCTTCAACGAGAAGAACGCAAGCCGCGAGATGCCGTACTTTGGCCAGGAACACTTGATCGCATCCCAGGGCAAGGACGGACTCGATGCGCAGGCCTACCGGGAAGCGCTCGCGAACAACCTGAAGTATTCGCGCGAAGAGGGCATCGACAAGGTCCTCCGCGAACACAGGCTCGATGCGCTGGTGGCGCCCACCGGTGGCCTCGCCTGGCTGACCGACTACATCAACGGCGACCATTACGGCATGAGCTTCTCGTCGCCGGCAGCCGTGGCCGGCTATCCGCACATCACCGTGCCGGCCGGCTTCGCGCGCGGCCTGCCGGTCGGCCTTTCCTTCGTGGGCGGCGCCTATACCGAGGCGACCCTGATCGGCATGGCCTATGCGTACGAGCAAGCCAGCAAGCGACGCCGGGCGCCAGCCTTCCCCGGCTCGGTCAACATCAAGGCCTGAACAAATGTTTTTGCGGCACCAACATTTGTTGGTGCCGCGTTGCCGGGGTCAGCCGCGCTTGGCGCGCTCGAAGGCCGGGCCCCACAGCGGGTGGCCTTCTTCCCCGGATTCGAGCGTGAAGTCGGGATCGATCTTCAGCGCCTTTTCGAAGGCCTGTTCGCACTGCTTCGGACGCGAGGTCACGCAATAGCTGAAAGCGGTGTACTTCAGCGCCATGACACGGATGCGCGCCGGCGAGCTGGCCCGGATGTCGTTCGAGCCCAGGCGCTTGATCGCCGCGTTGAAATCCCCTTCGTTGTACAGGCGAATGCCTTCGCGCAGCGCGGCCTGGTCGCGGCCGGACTGGGCCTCGGCGCGCGCCTCGCTGCGCGCCGCCGCGCGCGCCTCGTCGCGTTGCGCCTCGCGCGCCGCCTCGCGCGCACTTTCCCGGTGGCCTGCGCGCGGATGACCGCGTTCGGGATTGCGGTCGAACAGCGGCGCCAGTTCGGCGCAGCCGGCAAGCAGGCCGGCCACGACCAGCGCTGCGAGGGAGAGTGGAGGAAGGGTTCGGGACATTGGCAGCTACCTTACTCGGCCTGGGCCGTGAAATCGTGTTCGATGGTCTCGATTTCCCGCATGCCCGCTTCGACCGTCATGATGTGTTCGGGGAAGTTTGGATTGGCAAGCCGGATCGTGTGCTGGCCAGGGCCCAGCGTCAGGCGCTTGACCGGCGGGCTGACGCCGCGGTCGACGCCATTGACGTAGATGGTGCCCCAGGGCTTGATCAGCAGTTTATAGGTGGTGCCGTTGATCACGGCGTCGTTCGTCACGCCGGCGGCTGGCGCCGGCGCCGGCGCCGCATTCGGGACGGTGGCGGGCGCGCCGTCGAACGGCGCCGCGCCCGTGGCAGGATCGATGGCGACGGCGGCCGGCGGGGCGACGACGGTCTCGCCGGCATCGAGGCCGGTGGCGGCGCGCTCTTGCGGCGGCAGCGGGAGCGGCGCCAGGTCTACCGCATCGTTCTGTTGCAGGTACGAAACGAGCGCGCCACCGGCCGCCAGCACGACGATGGCGGCGCCCGCGATCATGCCCCAGCGCTGCGCCCGGTCGTTGCGGCGCTGTGCCGGCTGCGCCCGGGAGGTGCCGGCGCGTGGCGCGATGGGGATCGCCGCCGACGGCTTGTGCTGCGCCGCCGGTGCCGGCCCTGCCGGCGCGGGCGCGGCGCCGATGCGTTCGGCCGCGCGCGGCGGCGCCGTGAACTTGTCCGCCGCCGCGTCCCGGGTGGCGGACTTGCGCAGCATGCCGGCGGCGGCGAGCTCGCGCAGGTTGACGGGTTCGGAGGCGTAGGTACCGCTGCCTTCCTGCGGCGGCGCGGACGGCGCCGGGGCATCCGGCGATCCGTCCAGGGCCATTGGCCCGGCGACGGGACGCTCGCCAGGCAAGGACAGGATTGCCGGGGCGGCGACATCGCCCCCGGCTGGCGTGGCTTCGCTCACGGGCCCGGCAGCTTCCAGCACGGGCGCGGGCGCGGCGGGCGCGGGTAGGGCCTCTTGCGGCGTCGCATCGTCGACGTCCGGCGCTGGTGCCGTGCCGGCCGTGTCCGCCACCGGCGCGGCCGGCAGCGTGGCCGCACCGGCCCCGATGCCGAGCAGGGTGCGCATGTCCGCCACCGTCTGCGGCCGCAGGCGCCGGTTCGGACCCAGGCAGCAGTCCAGGCCTTTAGTCAGTTGTTCGCTGTAATTGTCGTACAGGCGCGGACCGAGCGGCCCTTCCGGCGGCAGCTCGGCGGTGATGGCGTAATGCACGACCAGGGCCAGCGCCTGCAGGTCGGCCGGCAGGTCCGGCGCGGCTTGCGTCGCGGACGCGTCGGCGACCGACGGCATCAGCAAGGCCTCGCCATTGGCCAGCACCACGAGCGTGTCGGGCGTGATGGCGCGGTGCGGGGCGCCGCTGGCGTACTGCTGTTCGAGCGAGTCGAGGACGTGGCGCAGCAGGTTGCGGCACCAGGGCTCGTTGACCAGCGCAGGGGTGTGCTCGACGATGTCGCGTACCGGACGTCCGTCGGCGAACGGGGTGTAGATCGTTGTATGTTGGCTGGTCATTGTGCTAAACGTTTATTTTTAGCAAAACTATGCCAGATTTGCAGCAAATCTGTCGCTACTGTATCAACCGTGCGGACCCTGCGATGCCCGAGCACCCGTCCCGGCAGGGAATGCGGCGTTGCCGGCGCACCGTGCATCGTCATCCGGGTCGGCCTTCCTGCCGACCCAGGTTCTCAGACATCGAGGAAACGCATCTTGAAACTGCGGCCCTTGAAGTTACCGAAGTCCGGACCGAGCCTGTTACCGGCATTCAGTTTCCGGTATGCGTAGTCGGCGACATCGCGCGCCAGTGCCACATAGGTCTGGAATTCGGTGACGTTGATCTTGCCCACCTGCTCCTTGACGAGGCCGGCGTCGCCGGTCAGCGCGCCCAGCACGTCGCCCGGGCGCAGCTTGTCCTTCTTGCCGCCGGCGATGACGAGCGTGACCATCGGCGCCGGCGCGGCCGGCAGCACGGTGTCGCCCAGGTCGTGCAGCTTGTACCAGGAAGCCGGGGCATCCTGGTATTGCTCGATCGCGCGCACCCATTTCTTTTCGTTCGGCGCGCACAGCGACAGGGCCAGGCCGGTTTCGTCGCCGCGCCCGGTGCGGCCGATGCGGTGCACATGCACTTCGGCGTCCTTCGAGACGTCGACGTTGATCACCGCTTCCAGGTTGGCGATGTCGAGGCCGCGCGCGGCGACGTCGGTCGCCACCAGCACGGAGCAGCTGCGGTTGGCGAACAGGATCAGGATCTCGTCGCGTTCGCGCTGTTCGAGTTCGCCGTACAGGGCGAGCGCCGAGAAGCCCTGGTCGCGCAGCGTATCGGCCAGTTCGCGGCAATGGGCCTTGGTATTGCAGAAGGCCAGGGTCGAGGCTGGCCGGTAATGGCGCAGCAGGCGCGCCACCGCCTCGTCGCGGCTGTCGACACCCACCTCGTAGAAGCGCTGCTCGATCTTGCCGGCGTCGTGCTGGCTCTCGACCGCGATCTCGAGCGGGTCGTTGAGGAAGCCGGCCGTGGCGTGGCGGATGTCGTCCGGGTAGGTGGCCGAGAACAGCATGGTCTGGCGCCGCTGCGGGCAGGCCGAGACGATGCCGGCGATCTCGTCGTAGAAACCCATGTCGGTCATGCGGTCCGCTTCGTCCAGCACCAGGGTCTGCACTTTCGACAGGTCGATCGTGGCGCGGCCCAGGTGGTCGCGGATGCGCCCCGGCGTGCCGACGACGATATGGGCGCCGTGTTCGAGCGAGGCGATTTGCGGGCGCATCGACACGCCGCCGGTGAGCGTGAGGATCTTGACGTTGCCGACGCCGCGCGCCAGGCGCCGCAACTCGCCGGCGACCTGGTCGGCCAGTTCGCGCGTCGGGCACATGACGAGGCCCTGGACCGCGAACCAGGCCGGGTTCAGTTTATGCAAGAGGCCAATGCCGAAGGCCGCGGTCTTGCCGCTGCCGGTCTTGGCTTGCGCGATCAGGTCGCGCCCTTCCAGCACCGCCGGCAGGCTGGCGGCCTGGATCGGCGTCATGTTGTCGTAGCCGAGCGTGCCGAGGTTGGCGAGGAATTGCGGTGCCAGCGGCAGCGCGGAAAAGGGGGTGTGCATGGCGGCCTCCAGCCGGGAATACCGACTACGGGGCCGGCGCCCAGACCGGCAAGCCGGTCAGGTCAAGGTTGTCGTCGCGGCGCCAGACGGGCAGGCCGCTGGTGTCGGTTTCTTCGAGCAAGGAAATCTGTTCCTGCTTCGGGGGCGCACGGCGGGAACGGGACGGGGGGCGCCGAAACTCGACATTGCCCGCTTCGAGCGGGGCGGCCGGTTCGAAACCCGGCAGATCGATCGTGGCCTTGTCTTTCTTGTCTCTCATCCGGCGCCGCAGCCCAAAAAACAAAAGCCCGGCTGCAAGAGTCGGGCTCGGGGTATGACTGAATACATACTGGTGTCTGGTTGCGGGGACAGGATTTGAACCTGTGACCTTCGGGTTATGAGCCCGACGAGCTGCCAGACTGCTCCACCCCGCAGCGCTATTGTACTGCTTCTGGCGCGAGGATGCAAATCGGCCGTGTCCGGCGCTCCACACCGGGGCGGACCGGCGTGTCAGGCGGCCTGCAGGCGCCACAGCGACGTCACTTCGCGCGAGCGCGCCGCGTGCAGCGGGTCGCCGGCGTCGAGCGCTTTTGGGTGCGCCGGGCGCACGTCGTGGCGCCCGGCGACCGTCAGGCCGGCCGCCGCGATCCAGCCGGCGAGCTGCTCGCGCGAACGCAGGCCCAGGTGCTCGGCAAAATCCGACAGGATCAGCCAGCCTTCGCCGCCGGGCGCCAGGTGCGCCGTCAAGCCGTCCAGGAAACCGCGCAGCATGCGGCTGTCGGGATCGTAGATCGCGTGTTCGATCGCCGAACTGGGCTTGCCCGGAAGCCAGGGCGGATTGCAGACGACGAGGTCGGCCTGGCCTTCGGGGAACAGGTCGGCCCTGACGATCTCGACTTGCGGCGCAAGGCCCATCCGCTCGATGTTCTCGCGCGCGCAGCCCAGCGCGCGCGCGTCCATGTCGGTCGCCACCACGCGCGCGAAGCCGCGCCGCGCCAGCACGGCCGACAGGACGCCGGTACCGGCGCCGATATCGAAGGCGAGCTTCGTCCTCTTCGGCAGCGGCGCCTGCGCCACCAGCTCGACATACTCGCCGCGCACCGGCGAGAACACGCCGTACCAGGGATGGATGCGCGCGTCGAGCGCCGCAATCGGCACGCCCTTGCTGCGCCACTCGTGCGCGCCGATCAGGCCGAGCAGCTCGCGCAGCGAGATCACGAAGGGCTCGCTCGCGGCGCCATAGGCTTCATTGCAGGCCTGGCGCACGTCGGGCGCGCGCCGCAGCGGGATCGTATAGTCGGCTTCGAACGGGATCAGCAGCATCGCCAGCGTGCGCGCGCGCTGGAGCTGGGCCAGGCGGTGGCGGTGGAACGATTCCAGCAGCGTCGGCGCGGCCTTGGTCGCCTTGGCCCGCCTGGCGCGCGAACCCTTGTGGTCGATGCGGCGCGCCAGCGCCTGCAACAGCTGGCGCGCGTTCTGGAAGTCGCCGCGCCAGAGCAGGGCGGTGCCGTCCAGCGCCAGGCGCCAGGCCGTATCGGCGGTCATGGTGTCGTCGGCGATCACGACTTTCCCGGGCGCCGGCCAGCCGCTTTCGGAACGCCACAGCGCCGAGCGCGGCTGGCCGCCTTCTTCCCATTCGATGCGCGTCATCTCAGTGGTGGTGATGCCAGTTGCCGTCGGCCGATTCGACGAAGGACTTCACCGCATCCGGATTGCCGGTCGCATGGCGCTTGACTTCGCCGCAGCCGCAGATGCCCTGGTAAGGCTGGATATGCGAACAGGCCGAGACCTTTTGCAGGTAGACCGTGACGGGCTTGGCGCACTTGGCGCATTTGAAGGTGAGGGTGCGGGCGGGTTTCATCGTTGGACGCAGGTAGGCAAAGGCGTCATTGTACAACGATGCCGGGCGCGGTCTGGCCCGGCGCCCCGGCCGTCACACCCCGACGCTGACCGTGCTGCTGCCGCCTCCCGCCGGACGCACCTGGATTTTCGCGGCGATCCGCTCCGTCATTTCCTGCACGTGCGAAATGACGCCCACCTTGCGTCCCATCGACTGCAAGGCATCGAGCGCATCCATCGCCACGCCGAGGGTGTCGCTGTCGAGCGAGCCGAAACCTTCGTCGATGAACAGCGACTCGACCCGCACCCGGTTCGAGGACAGCGACGCCAGGCCCAGGGCCAGCGCCAGCGACACGAGGAACGATTCGCCGCCCGAGAGCGAGTTGACCGAGCGGATCTCGCCGCCCATGTCCTGGTCGCGCACCATCAGGGCCAGCGACGGGGCGCCGGCGTTGTCGACGCGTTCCAGGCGGTAGCGCCGCGCCAGCTGGTTCAGGTGGCTGTTGGCGTAGCCGAGCAGGACGTCGAGCGTGAACTGCTGGGCGTAGTTGCGGAATTTCTTGCCGTCGGCCGAACCGATCAGCTCCGACAGGCGTCCCCAGCGCGCTTCGACCGCTTGCTGGCGCTCGATCTCGGCCAGCATCGATGCGGCCTTGACGCGCCGTTCGTCGTCCTGGGCCGCCTGCAGGCGCAGGCTCGTCGCCCGTTCGTGCACGGCGCTGCGTTCTTCCAGCACCGCTTCCAGGGCATCGGCCACGGCGGCGCCGTCCTGCATGGCGCCGTCGGGCGCGGCGCCGGTCTCATGCAGGCCGCGCTGGTTCTTGCGTTCGGCCAGCACGGCGGCGGCCCTGGCCAGCGCCGCGTCCAGTTCCGCCAGCGCCGCGCGCTCCTGCGCCAGCCAGGCGGCGCCGACGGCCAGCAGGCCGGCCAGGCGGGCCTGGTTTTCGACCGGCTCCAGGTCGCCGTGATGGGCGGCGTAATCCTCGATCCAGTCTGCCAGGCGGGCGGCGGCGTCGCGCGCGTCGTCCTGCAGGGAGCCGATGCGTTCCTGGGCTTGCGCCAGGGTGGAGCGCACGCGGGATTCGCGCTGGACCGCCTCGCCCGCCGCCGCCTGGCGCGCGGCCAGGGTGTCGCGGGCGCCGGCGACGGCGCGCCGCAAGGCCTGCTCGACCTCGGCGACGGCGCGGCCTTCGAACAAGGCGGCGCGCGACCGGCGCTGTTCGTCCAGCCCGGCTTCGCTGTGGGCCAGGGCTTCCCGGGCGGCGCCGGCCGCGGCTTGCGCATGCTCGGCGCGCACGAACGCCTCGCGCTGCGCCGCTTCCAACGTCGCCATGGCCGCCCGGTGTTCGGCCAGCCGGGCCGACTGCGTGTTCCAGGCCTGCGCTTCCAGCGCGCGCGCCGCCTGCCACTGCGCCGGATTGCGGCGCCAGGCATCCTGCCAGCCGTCGCCGCTCGCCTCGGCGAGCACTGGATCGAGGTCGGCCAGCACGGCGTCGAGCGTGGCGCGCTCGCGCTCGCGCTGGACGGACAGGCCCTGGTGTTCGATCTCCAGCGCGGCCAGCGCGTTGCGCGCATTCTGGGCCAGCTCGCGCAGGCGGGCATGCTCGGCGTTGGCGGCATCGAAGGCCGTCTGCGCCGCTTCGCGTGCCTGCGCGGCGCGGCGCGCGTCCTGCTGGCGCGCCTCGACGGCCAGCAAGGCCTCGCGCACGGCGCCGGTTTGCGCCTCGAACCATGGTTTGCGTCCGCCCTCGGGCGGCGCATCGGCGGCGGCCGTATTGCCGCGCCAGGTCGCTTCGAGTTCGCCGATGTCGTCCAGCAGCGTGGCGCGCTCGGCGCCGAGCGCCGCGAGGCGCTCGCCGGCCGCTTCGAACCGGGCGCGGTGGGTGGCCTGTTCCGACAGGTTCCGCTCGGCCTCGACGCGGCGCCCGGCCACCTGGCCGCGCAGCATGTCGAAGACGGCATGCAGGCGCGCGTCCTGGTGCGCGTAGGGGTGGGCCTGGCTGCCGCAGACCGGGCAGGGATCGCCCTCGGCCAGCGTGGCGCGCAGGTCTTCGACATTGCCGGCGCAGGCCAGTTCGGCGGCGGCGAGCGCGTGTTCGGCCTGCATCGCCGCACTGGCAAGCGCGGGCGCCGCGGCAAGGGCGGCGCCGAGCTGGGTTTCGGCCGCGCCGCGCGCCGCATGGGTGCGTTCGATCTCGCCATCGATGCGCGCCAGGTGTTCGCGCGCGGCCTGCAATCCCTTGGCGGTGCGGGCGGCGGCGGCCAGCGCTTCGCGCCGTGCCTCCAGGCCCTGGCGTTGCTCGTGCAGGGCGTCGAGGTCGAAGCCGGCCAGCGCGGCGGCCGCGCTCCGGCGCGCCGTATCGAGTTCGGCGATGCGGGCGGCGGCGCGCGCGGCGGCGTCGGCCGCCGCTTCCAGGGTCGCCGCCGCGTTGACGCGGGCGCGCTCGGTCTTGGCCAGCGCGTCCAGGTTCGCGCCCGCGGCGCTTGCCGCCTGCGCGGCTTGCGCGAAGAGCTTGTCCCAGCGCGGCCATTGGACGGCCAGCGCCTCGACTTTGCGGTGGGCGGCGAGCCAGTCGGCGCTGCGGGTCGCGGTGTCGCGCGTCTGCGCCAGGCGCGCATCGGCTTCGGCCAGCAGGTCGCGGGTGCGCGCCGCGTCCAGCACCGTCGCGTCGCGCCGGCCGGCCAGATGGGCATGGGCGCCGGCCAGCGTGCCGATGGTCGCGTCGAGCGCCTTGGCCGCATCCAGTTGCGCGGCGGCGTCCAGCTGGGCCGCTTCGGCAGCTTCCTGTGCGGCCGCGGCCGCCGCTGCTTCCTGCAGCGCAACGCGCGCCGCTTCGCCGGCATGCGCGAGCTCGGCCTGGCCGTTCGCAAGCAGCGCCTCGAGCTGGGCGCGTTCGGCGTCCAGGCGCGCCAGTTCGGCCATCAGCGGGCGCGCCGCCTGCACCTGGTCGAGCGTGGCCAGGCGCAGGCGGCGCTCGCCGGCGCCGTCCACCTGCGCCTGCGCCGCCTGCAGCAGGGTTTCCGCCTGCGCTTCGCTCACGCGCAGCCGTTCGCGTTCCTGATGCCAGCGCAACTGCGCTTCGAGCAGGGCGCGGCGCACGTCGACGGCCTGCAGCGCCGTTTCGGCGGCGGCGCGCTCGGCGTCGAGCGCGGCGCGTGCCTCGGCAGCCAGCGGGGTCTGGTCGGCCAGGCGCGCGCTCAGGCGCCGCACCGCGTCCTGCTCGAACTTGTAGCGCTCGTACGCGCGCCTGGAAATGTCGCTGTAGACGGCGCTGCCGGTGAGGGTCTCGAGCAGTTCGCCGCGCTCGTTCTCGTCGGTTTTCAGGAAGGCCGAGAATTCATTCTGGGCCAGCAGCGCCGAGCGCGTGAACTGCTCGAAGGACAGGCCGATGCGCGCCGCGATCTCAGCCTGGGCCTCGGTCTTGGTGCCGCCCAGCGGCGCCATTTCCGGCAGCCGGTGCAGGGTCATGTTCGAGGCCTGGAGCAAACCGCTGACCTTGTTGCGCGAGCGGCGCACGCTCCACCTGGCGCGGTAGTGGATGCCGTCGTTGCCGACGAAATCGACTTCGGCGTGTCCCTCGGCCGCGCCGCGCCGCAGCAGGTTGCGCGCATCGAGGGTGGAGACCGATTCGCCGCCGGCGTCGGGCAGGGCGCCGCGGCTGCCGCGCCCCTGCAGGCGCGGGGTGTTGCCGTACAAGGCCAGGCACAGCGCGTCGAGCAGGGTGCTCTTGCCGGCGCCGGTCGGGCCGCAGATCGCGAACAGGCCGCTCGACGCCAGCGGCTCGCTCGCGAAGTCGACGCAAAAATCCCCCGCCAGGGACGCCAGGTTGCGTCCCGCGATACGCAGGATCTTCATGGGCGCTCCACGTCGCCGGGCAGCATCAGTTCGGCGAAGGCTGACAACTGGTCGAGCGGGGCGTCGTCGCCGAAACGCTGCTGCCACAGGCGCCGGAAGATGTCGTCCGGCTGCAGCTGGGCCAGCTGGTCGAGGGTGAGGGCGTCGCTGCCGTCCTCGCGCGTGACCACCTTGCGGGTCGGCTCGATCTTCGCCAGGCGCACCGGCTTGCCGGCGATCGCGGCCTCCACTTGCGCGCGCAGGCCCGGTTCCGGACCGTCGAGCAGCACCCGCACTTCCAGGTAGGGCCGGCACTGGGGCGGCAGGTCCGGGTCGAGCTCGAGCGCTTCCAGCGCGGCCAGCACCTGCGCCAGCGGCGCCGGCCTGGGCGGCACGCGCAGCAGTTCGACCGCGCGCGGCACCGGCAGCGGCGTGATCTCTTTCGCCACCGGGCCGTCGAGGTCGATGCGCAGCACCTGGTGCTGGTAGCCGACTTCGGCGAACGAGAGCGGCAAGGGACTGCCGGAGTAGCGCAGGTGGTCCTGCTTGCCGACGCGCTGGGCCAGGTGCAGGTGGCCCAGCGCCGCGTAAGCGATGTCCGGATCGAACATCGAGGCCGGCAGCGCCTCGGTGCCGCCGATGACGATGCGGCGCTCGGAGTCGGCCGAGGACTGGCCGTCGACCATGTGGCAGTGGCCCATGGCCAGGATCGCCTGGCCGGGCGCGCGGCGCGATTGCGCCAGCGCGCAGGCTTGCCGGTAGAGCAGGGCGATGCCGTTCAGGTAGGCGTCGCCTTGCGCCTCGGCCCTGGGCACGTCCCCGGGACGCAGGAAGGGTACGCCCAGGCACCAGGCCTTGATTTCCCCGGTCTTGTCGTGCAGCGGCACGAGCAGGCGTTCGAGGTCGATCGCCCCGTCGCTGTCGCGCACCACGTTGCCGATCACGGTCGTGCCATGCGCTTCGAGCAGCGGTCCCGGCGCTTCCAGCCGCCCCGGCGAATCGTGGTTGCCGGCGATGACGACGATCTGCAGCCGCGGCGCGCGCGCCCTGGCCCGCTGCAGGAAACCGTACAGCTGGCGCTGGGCGCTCGACGACGGGTTGGCGTTGTCGAATATATCGCCCGCGATCAAGAGCGCGTCGGCCTCTTCGGCGACGATGGTGTCGAGCAGCCAGTCGAGGAAGCACTGGTGTTCGTAGGTCCGGTCGTAATTGTGCAGGGTCTGGCCGAGGTGCCAGTCCGAAGTGTGCAACAGCCGCATGCGGATATCGAAATGGGGAGGTGGGGGACGGCTGCACTATAGCGCAGCCAGCGCATGTGTTCAAAAAAATTCCGGGCGGCGACACCCAGGCGCACCGGCTCGTCGGGCGCCATGGCCTCCCCAGAGTTTGCGCAATATCAAAGTCGTGAGGTGCACGGTCCGTAAACTAGACCTTCCTTCAGGCTGAAGAGAAGAAAAAACATCCGCCCAGCCTGTCCAAAAACCATCGTGTCCAGCCTTGCCGTGTTCCCCATGCGGAGCATGCGCTTGCGTTGACGACGCCGAGAGGAGACTGAATGCTTACCGCGACCTATACCCTCGTTGCGCTTTCCGTGGAACAAACCAATATGCGGGTCGGCCTGCATGCCGTCCAGCAGCTCGTCCAACGCGGCTATGCCCGCCAGAGCGCACTGACCGAGGGCCAGGCCGACTATGTCTGCGCTACCTTGCGCCGCCTCTACGAAGGCTGCCAGGGCCGCAAGCTCGACCGCTTCCTGCTGCCGGCCCTGCGCCGCGCCGGTGCCGGGGCCGACCCGCTCCTGTGCGAACTCGACATGCTCAGCCGCAGCGCATCCGAGGCGCTCGGCGCCGCCTGCCGCCTGGCCGCCGCCGGCATCGGCGATGAGGAGGGCGTCGACGCCTTCTGCCTGGCCGTCGAGCGCTTCTGCGCGGCCCTCGAACTGCGTTTCGACCGCGAGGAGAGCGAGCTGTTTCCGATCGCGCGCGCGGCCATCGCCGGCGACGCCTGGTTTGCGGTCGCCAACCAGATGCTGGCGCACGATGCCTACCGCGACGAACACCGCAGCCAGGCGTCCCCCCCGGCCAGCCGCGCCACCCGCGCAGATCATGCTCATCGGCAAAGTCTGGCGACCTATTACGCGCACTAGCCGTTGCGAGCGCGCTTGCGCTGAGTACGCCAGAAAAAGCCGCCATCGTTCTTTGCTATGATGGGGGTTTTGGAAGCGCGATTTCATCATGTTCGAATTCCTATTCAAGCGCCAGGGCGGCAAGACGGGCAACGGACGCGGCGCGCAAGCGGCCGTGCCGGCCAAGTCCGCTCCGGCCAAGTCTGCACCGGCCAAGTCCGCTGCGGTGTCCAGCGCGCCATCGCACAGGTCCGGCGCACCGTCGACCCAGCCCGAGAGCGCTGGCGCCGGTTCCGCATCGGCCCGCGCCGGCGCCGCCGTGCGCGAGCAGCAGGCCGAGCGCTTGAAAATGCTCGACGGCGATGAAGCGCGCGCCGTGGAATTCATCCTCCAGTGCGAATTTTCCGAACTGCGCCTGAGCGCGGCCGATCTGGTCCACGGTCGTGCCGCGCTCGAGCGCGTGCACGCCGCCATGCGCAACACCGACCGCCGGGTCGCCAAGCTGATGCAGTCGCGCCTGGAGGCCATCCGCCACCACGATGCCGAACTGGCCCGGGGCCAGGCGACGCTGGCGCAGGCGAAAGCGCTGCTGGCCGACGAGCACCTGACGCCGAACCAGGTTGCCGATCTCGATCGTCAATGGGCGATCATCGCCGCTCCCGAATTGCAGGACGCCTTCGCGCCGCTGCGCAACGCGCTGGGCGCGCGCCTGGAAGCCCAGGTGCAACTGCAGCGCGCCATGATCGATCGCCTGGGCGCGCTGCGCCGGCTGGAAACAAGCGGCCTGAACGTCGCCGAAATGGCCGCCGCGCTCGATCGGATGCTGGGCGAGCAAAGCGCCGCCCTGGCCGCGTCCGAACGCGCCTGGCTGCCACGCTCGCTCGTCGCCGAATTCGCCTCGGAACACGCGCGCCTGGCCAGCGTGCTGGCCACGCTCGAACAAGCGCAGGCCGCCCTGGCCGCGCGCGAGGCGGCCCTGGCCGAGTGGCAGGCCCGGCCGGTCGCCGATCTGGAGGCCGACGCCTTGCGCAAGGCCTGGCAAACACTGCCGCCGCTGCCTGCGGGCGCTGCCGGGACCGAGCTGCACGGCCGTTTCGAAGCGCTGCTGGCGAGCCTGCCGCAGCCGCTGCGCAAGACGCGCGAAGCCGGCGCGGCCGAAGCGCCGCGAGGCGAACGGCGCACGCCCGGCGACGCGGCGCCGGCCGACGGCGCCGAAGCGCGCCGCGCCACACCGCCCAAGGGCGCGGACCAGGCCTTCATCGACAACATGGACGCGCTGGAAGCGGCCCTGCAGCAAGGCTCGCTCGCCCACGCCGCCGAACTCGACAAGGCCTTGAAGGAAACCAAGGGCAAGGGCATGCGCTTGAACAGCCAGCAAGCCGACCGCCTGGCCCACCTGCGCGCCGAACTGAAACGCCTGTCGGACTGGGCGCGCTGGGGCGGCAATGTCTCGCGCGAAGAACTCATCAAGACCGTGGAAGCCTTGTCGACCCAGAACCTGGCGATGGCGGAACTGGCGAAAAAAGTCGGCAGCATGCGCGAACGCTGGAAGGCCCTCGACAGCCTGTCGGGGGCGGCGCCGAAAAGCCTGTGGGAACGCTTCGATCATGCCTGCACGGTGGCCTATGCGCCGGCCGCGGCCCATTTCAAGCACCTGGCCGACGAGCGCCATGCGAACGCGGCCAAGGGCGAGGCCATCGTGGCCGAGGCCAATGCCGAGATCGCGCGCCTGGAGTCGGGGGAGGCCGACTGGAAGCATGTCGCCGGCACCGTGCAGCGCCTGCGCCTTGCCTGGAGCCACCTGGGCGCCATCGACCGCAAGGACAAGAAGCGCCTCGATACCTTGTTCGGCGCGGCCTTGACCACGTTGCAAGGCCCGCTGGAGGAGCAGCGCAAGGCCGAGGTCGTGGGCCGCGAGGAATTGATCGAAGAAGTACTGGCGATCGATCCGCACGACCGGCATGCGGTCGACCACCTGCGCGATATCCAGGCGCGCTGGCAGGCGCATGCGCGCGCGCTGCCGCTCGAGCGCAAGGCCGAGCAGGCATTGTGGCAGCGCTTTCGCGGCGCCTGCGACGATCTGTTTGCGCGGCGCAAGGAAACCGCGCACGCGGCCGACGCCGAGCGGCGTGTCCACGAGACGGCCAAGGACGCGCTCTGCGCGCGCCTGGAAGCTGCCGCCGGCGAGGCGACCGCGGCCAGCGCCGCCAAGTTGCTGCGCGAGGCGGCCGCCGAATGGCAGGCGATCGGGCCGGTACCGCGCGCCCACGAGGCACGGGTCGAGAAGCGGTATCACGACGCCGTGGCGAGCGTGCAGCACCATGCCGACCTGTCGCGCCGCGCCGCCAGCCTGGCCCTGGCCGGCGCCCTGCGCGACAAGCTGCGCGCCTGCCAGGAACTCGAGCAAGCGCTGGCGGGAAGCGGCCAGGAAATGGCGAGCGCCGACTGGCGGGCCCGCTGGGCGGCATTGGCGCCGGCCGGCGCCGGCTACGACCCGGTGCTCGATGCCCGTTTCGAGGCGGCCCTGAACGCTCTCGATACCGACCGCGCCGCCCATGCGCGCCTGCTCGAGGCAAACCGGCCGACCTTGCTCGCCGAACTGCTGCGCCAGGAAGTCGCGGCCGGCATCGACAGCGGCGCCGAATTCGCGCGCGACCGCCTCAGGCTGCAGGTGGAAAACTTGCAATCGACGCTGAAAGCCGGCAACAAGGCGGCGCAGCGCGCGCACGGCCAGGACGCCCTGTACGCCCTGTGCGCGCTGCCGGCCCTGGCCGACGAGCGCACCGCGCTGCGCATCGAGCAGCTCCTGCTGCGCATGGCGCGGGAGGGCAAATGAGCCAGGTAAGGGTACAAACCGGGGACTTCGATCTCGGGCAGGAACTGGCGCGCCTGCGCCAGGACGATCCGCGCGTGGGCGCCGTCGTCAGCTTCGTCGGCACGGTGCGCGACATGAACGACGGATCGGCAGTCTCGGAAATGGAACTGGAACACTATCCGGGCATGACCGAGCGCGCACTGCAGGACATCGTGGCCCAGGCCAGCGCACGCTGGCCGCTTTACAACGCGCTGGTCATCCACCGCGTCGGCCCGCTGGCGCCGATGGCGCAGATCGTCCTGGTGGCCGTGAGCGCGGCCCACCGCGGCGAAGCCTTCGCCGCCTGCGAGTTCATCATCGACTACCTGAAGACCGATGCCCCGTTCTGGAAGAAGGAACAAACACCCGAAGGCGCGCGCTGGGTCGACGCGCGCATTACCGACGACAGCGCCAAGCGCAAGTGGGCAGCGGCGTGAGCTGGCTGGCGGTCGGGGCGGGCGCCGCGATCGGCGCCTGGCTGCGCTGGGGCTTCGCGACCTGGCTCGGTTCGATGCATGCCCACGTGCAGGCCGGCACCCTGGCGGCCAACCTGGCCGGCGGCTACCTGGTCGGCATCGCGCTGGGCTTTTTCTCGGCCCATCCGCAGCTGACACCCGAGTGGCGCCTGTTCGTCGTCACCGGTTTCCTCGGCGGCCTGACGACTTTTTCCAGTTTTTCCGGCGAATCGGTCGCGCTCCTGCAGCGTGGCGACTATGGCTGGGCGCTGGCGCATACGCTGCTGCACCTGGTCGGGTCGATCCTGCTGTGCATCGCGGGTTTTGCGACCTGGCGCGCCTTGCGCGGATAGTACCGGCGGTAGCGCCAGCCGATACTGCTGCTGTTTCGCAAGGATTCGCTGGCCGCCGATGATAAGCTTGCCGCCGGACAATTAACCGGAGCTTGCCATGACAACCGTTCAACGACCGACCGCCGCCTTCGTCGGCGCATCCTGGGGCGCACTATGCATCGGTGTGGCCGCTTTCCTGCTGGGCTTGTGGAACGCCCAGATGCAGCTCAACGAAAAAGGCTACTACCTGTCGCTGCTGCTCCATGGCCTGTTCGCCGCCATCTCGCTGCAGAAATCGGTGCGCGACCGCAGCGAAGGCATTGCCGTCACCGGCCTGTATTTTTCGCTGTGCTGGTTCTCGCTGTTCGCGGTGATCGGCTTGCTGGCGGCGGGCTTGTGGAACGCGGAGCTGCAGCCGAGCGAAAAAGGCTTCTATGCGATGTCGTTCGTCTTGAGCCTGTTCGCCGTGGTCGCGGTCCAGAAGAACGTGCGCGACCTCGGCGCGGACCAGGCGCCGGCCCCGGCGACGGCGCCCGGGCACGGCTGAGCGTCAACGGCGCACCTCGCTTCTGCTGCGCCAGAGGGAATAGCCGATACCGGCCGCGATCAGCGTGGCGGTCACCCCCAGCGACAAGCCCGCCGGCACTTTGCCTCCGAACAGGAAATCGCCCAGGTAGATCTTCGAGCCGATGAAGACGAGCACCGCCGCCAGCGAATACTTCAGGTAGCGGAAGCGCTGCACGACATCGGCCAGGGCGAAATACAGGGCCCGCAAGCCCAGCACCGCGAAGATGTTCGAGGTATAGACGATGAACGGGTCGCTCGTGATGGCCAGGATCGCGGGCACGCTGTCGACGGCGAAGATCAGGTCGGTGATTTCCACCATGCACAGGGCCAGGAAGAGCGGGGTCGCATGCCAGGCCAGGCGTGCGTTCCCCGCTTGCGGCAGCCTCACCAGGAAGGCGTTGCCGTGGATCGCGGTCACGCGCAGGTGCCGCCGCAGCCAGGCCAGCACCGCGCTGTCGCGCACCCCGTGCAGGTGCTCGATGGCGAAGAACATCTTGACGCCGGTGACGATCAGCACCGCGCCGAACAGGTACAGCACCCAGCTGTAGCTGGCCACCAGCGCCGCGCCGGCGCCGATCATCACCCCGCGCATGAGGATCACCCCCAGGATGCCCCAGAACAGGACACGGTGCTGGTACGCGGGCGGAATGGCCAGGGTGGCGAAGATCAGCGAGATGACGAAGATGTTGTCGAGCGACAGACTCTTTTCGATCAGGAAGCCGGTATAGAAATGCAGCGCCTTTTCGCTACCGAATCCGTGCCAGACCCACAGGCCGAACAGCAGGCCCGCGCCCAGGTAGAGTGCGGAGAGCTTCAGGCTCTCGCGCACGCCGATGACATGGTCGTCGCGATGGAGCACGCCGAGGTCGAAAGCGAGCAGCACGGCCACGATGGCCAGGAAGGAGAGCCACATCCAGGCCGGTGCGCCCAGCCAGACGAGGTGCAGGAAGTCCATGGCATCAACCCTCCCCGGCCGGCGAGCGCGGCGGCGCCGGCGCGCGCCACTTGCGCGGCGCCCGCCGCGGCAACAGGTGTTCGCGGCCGTCGCCGCCATCGGTGGCATGGGTTTGCATGGTATTTCCTCCTCGGTCGTGACTGTGGTATCCAGCTTAGACAGGCAAAAGAGAAAAGAAAAATCGATTAATCTTTAGTGACGCTCAATTTTTTTGGAAGTGTGCTGTCATGAACTACAAGCATCTGCAGTACTTCCACGCGGTTGCCACCGGCGGCTCGATCGCACGCGCGGCGCAGCGTCTGAACGTCACGCCCCAGGCCATCAGCACGCAGCTCGGCCTGCTCGAAACCCGGTTCGGCGCGCCCTTGTTCCGGAAAAAGGGCAGGGGACTCGAGCTGACCGAGGCGGGCAAGGTGGCCCTGCAGTACACCGAGCGTATCTTCGACCTCGGTAACGAGCTGGAGCAGACGATGCGGCGGGGCGCCGCTCCCGTGCCGGAGACATTGCGCGTAGGTATTTGCGACATCGTGCCGAAAACGGTCGCCTTCCGCCTGCTGCGGCCGGCGCGCGAGGCGGGCATGGCGATGCGCCTGATCTGCCGCGAGGACCGCTTCGATGCGCTCATGGTCGAGCTGGCCGCGCACCGGCTCGACATGGTGCTGGCCGACCGCGGCCCGGAGCCCGGGGGCACGGTGCGCGCTTACACCCATGTGCTCGGATCGAGCAGCTTGAGCGTGCTCGGCCATCCGCAACTGTGCCGCGCCTGGCGCGGCACGTTTCCGGCGCGCCTGCAAGAGGCGCCTTTCCTGCTGCCCGGTCCTGAAGCGGCCGTGCATGGTCCCTTGCGGGGCTGGTTCGAAGAACGGGGGCTGCGCCCGGTCATCGTCGGCGAGTTCGACGACGGCGCCCTGCTCAAGGCGTTCGCGCGCGCCGGCGCCGGCTTCATGGCCGCACCGACGGCCGTTGCCGCCGTCGTCGGTCAGGAGTACGCTCTGGAGCAGGTCGGCGTGATCGACACGATCGTCGAGCAGTTCTACGCAATGACCGTGGAACGCCAGCTCGACCACCCGGCGATCAAGCGCATCCTGGACAGGGCTGGCACGGTCTTTGCTGATATTTCGTCGAATTCGGCGCAGGGATGATCTTGAAATGCATGGCCCCATCCCACATTTGTTTCCCGGTTAAGAACACTCACGAGGGAGTAGAACCATGCGGCAAGACAAGCTAACGACCAAGCTCCAGGAAGCGCTGGCCGACGCCCAGAGCCTGGCGGTCGGCAACGATAACCAGTACATCGACCCGGTTCACCTGCTCGTCGCCCTGCTGAACCAGGACGACGGCGGCGCGCGCTCATTGCTGCAGCGCGCCGGCGTGAACGTCGGGGCGCTGACGAATGCCTTGAAGGGCGGCCTGGAGCGCCTGCCCAAGGTTTCCGGCACGGGAGGCGAGACGCAGGTCGGGCGCGAGCTCGTCGCCCTGCTCAACCTGGCCGACCGCGAATCGCAAAAGCGCGGCGACCAGTTCCTGTCGAGCGAGATGGTGCTGCTCGCGCTGACCGAGGACAAGTCGGACGCCGGGCGCCTGGCACGCGAGCACGGCCTGGCGCGCAAGTCGCTCGAATCGGCCATCTCGGCCGTGCGCGGCGGGGAGAACGTCAATTCGCAGGATGCCGAAGGCCAGCGCGAGTCGCTCAAGAAATACACGCTCGACCTGACCGAACGCGCGCGCATGGGCAAGCTCGACCCGGTGATCGGCCGCGACGACGAGATTCGCCGCGCGATCCAGGTGCTGCAGCGCCGCACCAAGAACAATCCGGTGCTGATCGGCGAGCCGGGCGTGGGCAAGACGGCGATCGTCGAGGGCCTGGCCCAGCGCATCGTGAACGGCGAAGTGCCCGATTCCCTGAAGGGCAAGCGCGTGCTCTCGCTCGACATGGCGGCGCTGCTGGCGGGCGCGAAGTACCGCGGCGAATTCGAGGAGCGCCTGAAATCGGTGCTGAAGGAACTCGCCCACGACGAAGGCCAGACCATCGTCTTCATCGACGAGATCCATACGATGGTCGGCGCCGGCAAGGCCGAGGGCGCGATGGATGCCGGGAACATGCTCAAGCCGGCACTGGCGCGCGGCGAGCTGCACTGCGTGGGCGCGACCACGCTCGACGAATACCGCAAGTACGTGGAAAAGGATGCGGCCCTCGAGCGCCGCTTCCAGAAGATCATCGTCGACGAGCCGAGCGTGGAGGCGACGATCGCGATCCTGCGCGGGCTGCAGGAAAAATACGAGCTCCACCACAAGGTCGAGATCACCGACCCGGCCATCATTGCCGCGGCCGAGCTCTCGCACCGCTACATCAGCGACCGCTTCCTGCCGGACAAGGCGATCGACCTGATCGACGAGGCGGCCTCGAAGATCAAGATCGAGATCGACTCCAAGCCGGAAGTGATGGACAAGCTCGAACGCCGGCTGATCCAGTTGAAGATCGAGCGCGAGGCGGTCAAGAAGGAGACCGACGAGGCGTCGATGCGGCGCCTGGAACTGATCGGCGAGGAAATCGCGCGCCTGGAGCGAGAGTACAACGATTTCGAGGAGATCCTGAAGTCGGAAAAGGCGGCCGTGCAGGGCACGACCCACATCAAGGAAGAGATCGAGCGCGTGCGCTTCCAGATGGAAGAAGCCAAGCGCCAGAGCAACTGGCAGCAGGTCTCGGAGCTGCAGTACGGGCGCCTGCCCGAACTCGAGGCGCAGCTCAAGCACGCCGAGGAAGCGACCGGCCGCGCCGACGGCGAGGCCGGCAAGCCGAAACTCCTGCGTACCCAGGTGGGTGCCGAGGAAATCGCCGAGGTGGTCTCGCGCGCGACCGGCATTCCGGTCTCGCGCATGATGCAGGGCGAGCGCGACAAGCTGCTGCACATCGAAGAGAAGCTCCATGAGCGCGTGGTCGGCCAGGACGAGGCGATCGAGGCCGTGTCGGATGCGATCCGCCGCTCGCGCGCCGGCCTGTCCGATCCGCACCGGCCGTACGGCTCGTTCATGTTCCTGGGCCCGACGGGCGTCGGCAAGACCGAGTTGTGCAAGGCGCTGGCGGCCTTCCTGTTCGACACCGAGGAGTCGATGATCCGCATCGACATGAGCGAATTCATGGAGAAGCATTCGGTGGCACGCCTGATCGGCGCGCCGCCGGGCTATGTCGGCTACGAGGAGGGCGGTTACCTGACCGAAGCGGTGCGCCGCAAGCCCTACAGCGTGATCCTGCTCGACGAGATCGAAAAGGCGCACGCGGACGTGTTCAACGTGCTGCTGCAGGTGCTCGACGACGGCCGCATGACCGACGGCCAGGGCCGCACCGTCGATTTCAAGAACACGGTGATCGTGATGACCTCGAACCTCGGTTCGCACAAGATCCAGTCGATGGATACCGACGAGCCGGCGGTGGTGAAGATGGCGGTGATGGCCGAGGTGCGCGGACATTTCCGTCCGGAGTTCATCAACCGCATCGACGACATCGTGGTCTTCCATGCGCTCGACGAGAAGAACATCGGCGCGATCGCCAAGATCCAGCTGCGCAGCCTGGAAGAGCGCCTGGCGAAGATGGAGATGACGCTCGACATCGACGACGAGGCCCTGCAGAAGATCGCGGAAGCCGGCTTCGACCCGGTGTACGGCGCGCGTCCGCTCAAGCGCGCGATCCAGCAGCAGATCGAAAATCCGCTGTCGAAAGCGATCCTGTCGGGCCGTTTCGGGCCGAAGGACACGATTCCGGTGCGGGTCCGGGCCGGGCAGCTCGTGTTCGGCGAGGAGCAGCAGGTCGAGCTGGCCAAGTAAGGCGGCTCGGCAGCCGGGAAGGGCGCAGCGATGCGCCCTTTTTCAATTCCGTCTCGCCCGCTGGGAAGAATGAAGGGCGGGCGCAAGGCCGTCGTCGCCGGGGAGCGGGCACGGGAAGGAGGCCAGGCCAGCAAGCCTGGCCGGTTTTGACTACACTGATCCTTTTTGCTTCCCACAACGCAACCATGACGACAAGCAGCCTGCGCCAGGATGCGCGCGTGATCGGCCTGGTCGGGGTCTCGCACGGTGTTTCCCACTTCTTTCACCTGATCCTCGCCGGCCTGTTTCCCTGGCTGAAGTCGGCGTTCACGCTGTCGTATGCGGAACTGGGCTTGTTGATGAGCGTGTTCTTCGTCGTCTCCGGGATCGGCCAGGCCTTGTCGGGCTTCCTGGTCGACCGGGTCGGGGCGCGGCGCGTGCTGTTGACGGGACACGCGCTGCTGGGCGGCGCGGCACTGCTGCTGGCGAGCGCGCCGAACTATACCGTGCTGCTGCTCGGTTCCCTGGTGGCGGGCTGCGGCAATGCGGTGTTCCACCCGGCCGGCTACACGCTGCTCAACCAGAACGTGTCGAAGGAACGCCTGCCTTATGCGTTCTCGGTGCACGGCATTTCCGGCAACGTCGGCTGGGCGGCGGCGCCCTTGTTCCTGGCGGCCGTCGCAACCTTGTCGAGCTGGCGCGTGGCCTTGCTGTCGGCGTCCGCCATTCCAACCCTGATGCTGCTCACGCTCTTGCTGAACCGCAAGGTGCTGGCGACGCAGGCGCCGGCGCAGAACGCGGCGCAGGCGGCCGGCGGCTCCTTCGATTTCCTGCGCCTGCCGGCGGTCTGGATGTGCTTCGGCTTCTTTTTCCTGACCTCGGTCGCGCTGGGCGGCATCCAGGCCTTCCTGTCGACCAGCCTGACGGCGCTGTATGCCATTTCGCTGCCGACCGCGGCTTCGGCCTATACCACCTTCATGCTGTCGTCGGCGGCCGGCATGGTGGCCGGCGGCTTCCTGGCGGCGAAGGTGCGCAGCCATGACCGCACGATCGCGGCCGCCCTGCTCGTTGCCGCGGCGCTGGCCTTGCTGCTGTCGGCCTCGATCGTGCCGGGTCCGATGGTGGTGCTGGTGATGGGCGGCATCGGCCTGGCCTCGGGCATCGCCGGCCCCTCGCGCGACTTGCTCATCCGCGCGGCGGCACCGCCGAACGCCAGCGGGCGCGTGTTCGGCGTCGTCTATTCGGGACTCGACAGCGGCATGGCGGTCGGTCCCGCGCTATTCGGGGTGCTGATGGATGGCGGCCACCCGGCCGCGCTGTTCATCGGGGTGGCGCTGTTCCAGACGCTGGCGATCGCCACCGCGGTGGGCGCCGGGGGCAGGGGACGGGCGCCGCTGCCGCACAAGGCCTGACCGGTCAGCCGCGTTTGCGCAGCACCACGCCCATCAAGGCCAGGCCGCCCAGCAGCAGGGCGATCGAATACGGCTCGGGCACCTCGCTGTTGCCCGCCACGGGCGCGAGCTCCACGACGGGCGGCTGCACCAGCACCGGCGGCGGAACCGGCGGCGTCGGGCCGGGCACTTCGTCGCCGGCGGAAACGGTCGTGCCGTCGCCCACCGGCTGCGTGACCGGCGGCGTCACCACGACCGGCGGAGCGACCACGACGGGCGGCGTCACGACGGGCACCGTCGGCACGGTCGGCGTCGACTTGACGGTCTGCGAGAGCAGGTCGCCGACCTTGTTGCGTGCGCTGTCCATGAAGTTGACCTTCAGGTGCGGCGCGTCGAGCTCGGGCGTGCCGCCGCTGAAGGCGAAGCTGAACACCATGTTGTCGGTTAAGGCGATCGGCGCGCCCGACAGGCAGAGGGCGGTCGTCGACTTCGTCGCGCCGCCGCCGGCGCAGCCTTTGGCATTGAGTTCTTTCGAGTTCAGCTGCCAGGCGTCGACGCCGTTCGGCGCGGCCACCATCGACACGCTGCTGAAACTGCCGATGTCCTTCAGGCTGAGCGCGCCCAGCAGGGTAGCGCCGCTCCAGTCGCCGCTGCGCTTGGCGGCGTCGATTTCCAGCGTCAGGACATTGCCGGTCCAGCTACTGGTAAAGACGACATCCTGGAAAGTCAGCACGCCGGCCTGTGCCGGGCCAAGTCCGGCTGCCATGGCGAGTGCCAGGCTGATTGTATGGAGAAAGGGTTTCAATTGCACGTCCTTGGTAGGCCAGTCACTGGCGGTTTCGTTAAATAGCAGGTTCGACACGACCGCAGCTTGCCGGGTTTGATGATTTTCGTCAATATAATAAGTTTGAAAGAAACATTTATAGATAAAATGCAACATAACTGCATTCCCATTACTGCGCATGAACGATTCCCGGTGACGCCACGCCGCTGCGAATACCACAATGTGAAACGCTGATGGTCTTCCATGAAAAGCGCAGCACGCTGTACGCCAAATCCGCTCCCATGCTGAGAAATTATTTACCACATCATGAAAATTCGATTGTTAGTCATTGATTCTAAAAAATAAAAATATAGTCAGATGTCTTATAGAAGACAGATGGTGCGGTGCGGAACCTGAGCTATGATTTCAGTAACGGATTTCATTTGGCAATCGAGCTCATTCATTATCGGGAGAAGGAAGATGGCAACGCGTGAACAGCAGGTCGCAGCATTGCAAAACGACTGGGACACCAATCCACGCTGGAAAGGGGTAGTGCGCAACTACACCGCCGACGACGTGGTGCGCCTGCGCGGTTCGCTCCAGATCGAGCACACGCTGGCCAAGCGCGGCGCCGAAAAGCTGTGGGACCTGGTCAACAACGAACCCTTCGTCAACGCCCTCGGCGCCCTGACCGGCAACCAGGCCATGCAGCAGGTCAAGGCTGGCCTGAAGGCCATCTACCTCTCGGGCTGGCAAGTGGCGGGCGACGCCAACCTGGCCGGCGAAATGTACCCCGACCAGTCGCTGTACCCCGCCAATTCGGTGCCGATGGTGGTGCGCCGCATCAATAACACGTTCCAGCGTGCTGACCAGATTCAATGGTCCGAAGGCAAGGACGACATCGATTACTTCGCTCCGATCGTGGCCGACGCCGAAGCGGGCTTCGGCGGCGTGCTCAATGCCTTCGAACTGATGAAGTCGATGATCGAGGCGGGCGCGGCCGGCGTGCACTTCGAGGACCAGCTCGCTTCGGTCAAGAAATGCGGCCACATGGGCGGCAAGGTATTGGTGCCGTCGCGCGAAGCTGTCGAAAAGCTGACCGCCGCCCGCCTGGCGGCCGACGTGATGGGCACCTCGACGCTGGTGATCGCCCGTACCGATGCCGAAGCGGCCGACCTGCTCACCTCCGACGTCGACGCCAACGACCGCGCCTTCTGCACCGGCGAGCGCACCGTCGAAGGTTTCTACAAAACCCGTGCGGGCATCGACCAGGCCATTTCGCGCGCCCTGGCCTATGCCCCGTTTGCCGACCTCGTCTGGTGCGAAACGGGCAAGCCCGACCTGGCCTTTGCCAAGAAGTTCGCCGCCGCCGTGCACGCCAAATTCCCGGGCAAGATGCTGGCCTATAACTGCTCGCCATCCTTCAATTGGAAGAAGAACCTGGACGACGCCACGATCGCCAGGTTCCAGACCGAACTGGGCGCGATGGGCTACAAGTTCCAGTTTATTACCCTGGCCGGCTTCCACGCGCTGAACTACGGCATGTTCAACCTGGCCCACGGCTATGCGCGGCGCCAGATGTCGGCTTTCGTGGAGTTGCAGGAAGCCGAATTCGCCGCCGCCGGCAAGGGCTTCACTGCCGTCAAGCACCAGCGCGAAGTGGGCACAGGCTATTTCGACGCCGTCACCCAGACCATCCAGCAACACCAGAGCTCGACGACGGCGCTGCACGGCTCGACCGAGGACGAACAGTTCTTCGACGAAAAGAAAGTCGCCTGAAGCGTCCAGCCCGGCCGCGTCCGGGTGCGATGCATGGAGCCGCGGCGCACGCCCGCGGCGTCGTTCGTTTCGAGGCGATTATTTTCGGTGCATGGCGGTTGTGGTGGATAATGTCGGCAATTGCACCGCTTCGCGCGGCTGCCGCATCGACCTTTAGACTGGAATCCCCCTTATGTTGAGCTACCGCCACGCCTTCCACGCGGGTAACCACGCCGACGTCCTCAAGCATTTCGTGCAAGTGCAGTTGCACCAGTACATGAATCAAAAGGACACGGCCTATACCTATATCGACACCCATTCGGGCGCCGGCGTGTATGCGCTCGACAGCAGTTTCGCTACCAAGAAGGCCGAGTTCGACACCGGCATCGGCCCGCTCTGGAACCGCACCGACCTGCCGCCGGCCCTGGCCGATTACATCAACCTGGTCAAGGGCATGAACCCGAGCGGCAAGATGCGCTATTACCCGGGTTCGCCTTACGTGGCCGACAAGATGACGCGGCCCGAGGACCGCCTGCGCCTGTTCGAATTGCATCCGGCCGACAGCAAGATCCTGGCCGAGAATTTCCGCAAGGCCGAGGCGCACAAGGCCGAGCAGGGCGAGCGCGCCCGCGGCCGCCGCGTGATGATCGAGCGCGGCGACGGTTTCCAGAGCCTGAAGGCCTTGCTGCCGCCGCCGTCGCGCCGCGCGCTGGTGCTGATCGACCCGCCCTACGAGGTCAAGGACGACTACCGCAAGGTCAAGGACGTGCTGGAAGAAGCGCTCGGTCGCTTCCCTACCGGCATTTTCGCCGTCTGGTATCCGCTGCTCCAGCGCATGGAGTCGCGCCAGTTCGCCGACCGCCTGAAACGCCTGGCGGCCAAGGAATGGCTGAACGTGACCCTGACCGTGTCGACGCCGGGCCCGGACGGTTTCGGCCTGCACAGCAGCGGCATGTTCATCCTCAATCCTCCGTACACGCTGGAACCCTTGCTGCGTGAAGTGCTGCCTTACCTGGTGAAGGTGCTGGGCAAGGATACGGGCGCGACCTTCGTGATCGAGCGCGGCACCCAGGTCACCGGTGCGGCCTCGGCGCGCGTGGGCGCCGGCGGCACGGCGCGCCAGCCGATCGGCAATGCACGCCGCGCCAGCCCGCTGTCGGGTACCGGCAGCCTGCGCCTGCCGGGCCAGGCCGCGCCAGCGCGCGCCGAAGCGGCGCCCGACGTGCGCCGTCCCGATGGCGCAGTGGCGAGCAAGGTGGGCGCCGCCGAACGCGCCAAGCGCTTCTCGCGTGCGGACGGCGCGGCGCCGGCCGCGGGCGAGGCCAAGGCTCCCCGCGCGCGCTACGCGGACGAGCGTGCCGGCACGTCGGGCACGCGGCCTGAGCGGGCGGCCGGTGCCCGTGCGGCCTCGGGGCGTCCGGTCGCGCCGGGCGCCCCGCGGGCGGCCGCGGGTGCGGCGCGTGCGCCGCGCAAGCGCGGCTGAAACGGCTTTCCCGGGGGCTGCGCGCGGCTCCCGTCCCACATCTTCACCCCGCCAGGGGTGGCAGCCCCTTTTTAGCAACGCGGCAGTGCGTTCGTTTCGATGTAAAAATGTAAAGATTCGCGCGATGGTGTATAGTCGGAAGAGGTGCGCACCCATGCGCGTGCCTTGCCGCGCCTGTTGTGCGGCAACGGTTTCTAGGAGTGTTTTACATGCATACCGAAGCAAGGGCGGTATCGACGATGCCGTCCGACGAATTTTTCCTGGCGCGCCAGCCCATTCTCGGGCGCGACCAGATTCTGGTTGCTTACGAGCTGCTGTTTCGCGCGGCCGGCGAGCATGACGACGCACGCCTGACCGACGGCGCCGCAGCCACCGCGGCCGTGATTTCCCATGCTTCCCAACTCGGCCTACGGCAAGTGGTCGGCAATAAACTTGCATTCGTCAATGTCGACGAAGTCGTCCTGATGAGCGACTACGTCCGTTTCCTGCCGCCGCATAAGGTTATCCTCGAAATTCTCGAAACCGTCAAGCCAACTGAGCCGTTGCTGGCGCGCGTGGCCGAGCTGAAAGCGCTCGGCTTCAAGTTCGCGCTCGACGACGTCATTCACCATACCGACGAAGTCGGCAAGCTGCTGGACCTGGTCGATGTCGTCAAGATCGACTTGCAGGGCGTGGCGCCCGAGGCGCTGGCGCACCTGGTGGCCTCGCTGCACAGGACGGGCAAGAAGCTGCTGGCGGAAAAAGTCGAAACCCAGCAGGAGTTCCGCCTGTGCCTGGAGCTCGGCTTCGACTACTTCCAGGGCTATTATTTCGCGCGGCCCCTGATCCTCAGCGGACGCAAGATCACGCCTTCCGAAATGGTCATCCTGCACTTGCTCGAACTGATCAATTCCGATGCCGACGTTGCCGCCATCGAATCGGCCGTCAAGCGCGATCCCCTGATCAGCCTGAACCTGCTGCGCCTGGTGAACAGCCGCGCCGCCGGTCCCGACGGCCGCATCGAATCCGTCGCCGAGGCCCTGGCCCAGCTCGGTCGCAAGCAGTTGCGCCGCTGGCTGCAAATCCTGCTGTACGCCACGCCGGGCAGCAAGGTCGAACTCGATTCGCCGCTGCTGCAGCTGGCCACCACGCGCGGCAAGCTGCTCGAACTGATGTCGCTGCAGGTGCGTCCGGGCGACGTGACCGGCGCCGAGCGCGCCTTCACGGTCGGCATCATGTCGCTGGCCGACGCGCTGTTTTCGATGCCGATGGCCGACATCCTTGACAACGTCGAGCTGGCCGACGAGGTACGCGGCGCGCTGCTTGCGCGCGCCGGCGACCTGGGTGCGATGCTCGACGTCGTCGAGCGCCTGGAAAAGGCCGACACCGGCCGCCAGTTCACCGGCGCCCTGCGCCGCCTCGGCCTGACCCCGAAGCAGATGCGCGAGATCGAGCTCGCCGCCTTCGACTGGGTGCGCGAACTGGTGCGCGACGCGGCCTGATGCACCGCGCGAGCGGCCGGCCGCCTTGCGCGGATCGGCCTTCTACTGGCCCAGGAACAGGAACACCGTCGGCTTCTTGTGGAAGTCCGGCATCTTTCCCGCCGCCAGTTGCGCTTTCCACCTGGCGGCGGTCATCGTGCGCACCGATTCGGTCCCCAGCGACAAATCGGTCGCCACGCAGACCAGCGTGCCCGGCTGGCAGCCCGCCACCAGCGCTTCGAGCATCTGCCCGTTCCGGTACGGCGTCTCGATCAGCAGCTGCGTCTGCTTTTCCGAACGCGAACGCGCTTCCAGTTCGCGGATGCGCTTGGTGCGCGCCGCCGCATCGGTCGGCAGGTAGCCGTTGAAGGCGAAGCTCTGGCCGTTCAGGCCGCTTGCCATGACGGCCAGCAGGAGCGAGGAAGGGCCGACCAGCGGACGCACCGTCACGCCATGCTGATGGGCCAGGCGAACCAGGTCGGCGCCCGGATCGGCCACGGCCGGCACGCCCGCTTCCGACACCAGCCCGGCGTCTTCGCCGGCCAGTAGCGGCGCCAGCAGTTCGGCCAGGCTTGCCGCAGGTGTGTTGACGTTCAGTTCGGCGATGCGGATTTCTTGCAGCGGTTTCGCCAGCGGATGGTCGATGGCAATCAATTTCAGGAAGGCGCGCGCCGTCTTCGCGTTTTCGGCGACGAAATAGCCGAGCTGCGAAGCGATCGCCTGCACCTGGCCGGGCAGGATGTGGGAAAGCGCGCCGGGCGCGGCATCGGTGGGGCCGAGGGTGTTCGGAATCAGGTAGAGGGTGCCGGGCATGGGTCGATGGAATGTAGATTAAACGCCGAAGAAAGCCACGCCGGCGCGGCGCAGCATGCCGGTCAGGGCGATCAAGGGCAGGCCGGTCAGGGCGGTCGGATCGGAGCTGTCGATGCGCTCGATGAGGGCGATGCCGAGGCCTTCGTTCTTGGCGCTGCCGGCGCAGTCGTAGGGCTGCTCGATGCGCAGGTAGGCGTCGAGTTCGGCGTCGGGCAAGTCGCGAAAACGCACGAAGACTTGCACGTTTTCCACTTGCGCGGCGGCGGCGGGATCGGCCGCGCGGCCATCCCACAGGCACAGCGCCGTATGGAACACGACTTCGCGCCCGCGCATCGTGCGCAGTTGCGCCAGCGCGCGCGCATGGTCGCCGGGCTTGCCGATCTGCGCGCCGTCGAGGGTGGCGACCTGGTCCGAGCCGATCACGAGCGCGCCCGGATGGCGCAGGGCGATCGCCCCGGCCTTGGCGCGCGCCAGGCGCAGGGCGGTGGCGTCGGGGGCCTCGCCGGCGAGCGGCGTCTCGTCGACATGGGGAGCGATGGCCTCGAAGGGCAGGCGCAGGCGGCCCAGCAGGTCGCGCCGGTAGGCCGAGCCCGACGCTAAAATCAGGCGCGGTACGGCAGAACTTGGTATCATGTGCGCGCTCGAAAAATAAACAAGAAAAATGGATCCTTCACGCATCCCGGCACGCATTGCCGACGAATGCAGCGGCGCTGGCGCCACGGACGGCGGCGCGGAGCCAAAAAAAGCGCCAAGTCTTTGACTGCGCGCGGAAAACCCTGTTATTATCGCAGGTTTTCCGGGGACGTTTTCTGCAATGAGCGCTTTTGTCATCGACGCCTTTGAATTCTGCCGCACGAGCGGCTATCGCGAAGGGGTGACCGCGCTGACGGAAATGAGCCGCCTTGCCGCCGATTGCGCCAACGCCAGCGGCGAGATCGCCTGGTCGATCCAGGGCGGCACGACCCCGCAAGGCTATCCGACCATGACCGTGGCCGTGACAGGCCCGGTGCAGCTGGTATGCCAGCGTTGCCTGGCCCCGTTCGATTACCAGATCGATTCGGCGACCCAGCTGGTCCTGGGCCGCGACGACGAGGAAGCCGATCAGTTCGAACAGATCCTCGACGATGAAAACATCGACGTGATCGTCGGCAGCCACGCTGCCGATATCCGCGAACTGCTCGAGGACGAAGCCCTGCTGGCATTGCCGCAGGCGCCGAAACACGAGGTATGTCCGGGCACCACGCTGCTCGACACCCTGCAGTCCGAAAAGGTCTCGCCGTTCGCCGGCTTGAAGAGCCTGAAAACCGAATAAGCAATAGGCAGTTGGCAGGTGTAGTAAGAAAGAACGTGTCAGGCGCGTGCACAGTCGAGTATGTCAGGGCAGCGTTTCAAACATGTCGGCAATCGTGAGGTTGCCGGTGGGATACTCGATGCGCATGTTTTTGCAAATCGGTTGTGTTAGAATTTTAGAACTTTAGTATTAGGAGTCATCATGGCAGTTCAGCAGAATAAGAAGTCCCCATCGAAGCGCGGCATGCACCGTTCGCACGATTTCCTGGTTGCACCTAACCTGGCAGTCGAGCCTGTGACCGGTGAAACCCACCTGCGTCACCACATCAGCCCGAACGGCTTCTACCGTGGTCGCAAAGTCCTGAAGACCAAGAACGACGAGTAATCGCCGTCTTGTTTTTCTGTACCATGAAAGCGGTGCAACGTATGTTGAGTGCGTGGCGCCGCTTTTTATTTGTCCCGGTTGCCCATGTCGGCGCATCACCTCGGTTGCTTGTCCGGACCGGCACGCGCTCGCTGCGCGCTCGCACCTTGCCGCCCACCGTCGCGTGAGCCGCGGTATTACCCCCACAGATGACAATTAAAATATCCATCGACTGCATGGGCGGGGACCACGGTCCCTCCGTTACCATTCCCGCAGCCTTGTCCTTCCTGAAGAAGCAGCCGGAGGTCGAACTGGTCCTCGTCGGCCTGGAAGAGACGCTGCGCGCAGAGCTCAAGAAACACCATGCCGCCTCGACGCCACGCCTGACCATCAGGCATGCCTCCGAAGTGGTGGCGATGGACGATCCGATCGAAGTGGCGCTGCGCCGCAAGAAAGATTCCTCGATGCGCGTCGCGGTCGAGCTGGTCAAGGACGGCGGCGCCCATGCCTGCGTCTCGGCCGGCAACACCGGCGCCCTGATGGCCGTGTCGCGCTACGTGCTCAAAACCATGGCCGGCGTCGACCGTCCCGCCATCTGCTCGATCCTGCCGAACCAGAAGAACGAGCCGACCTACATGCTCGACCTGGGCGCGAACGTCGATTGCAGCCCGCACCACCTGCACCAGTTCGCGATCATGGGATCGGTCCTGTTTTCGGCCATGGAAGGCGTGCCCAGGCCGACCATCGGCCTGCTCAACGTCGGCACCGAAGAAATCAAGGGCAACGAGGTCGTGAAGGAAACGGCGCTGCTGCTGCGCGCCGACCACGAGCGCGGCATCCTGAATTTCCACGGCAACGTCGAGGGCAACGATATCTTCAAGGGCACGACCAATGTCGTCGTCTGCGACGGATTCGTCGGCAACGTCACCCTGAAGGCCATCGAAGGCCTGTCGCGCTTCATGAAGTCGGTCTTCAAGCAAAGCGCGCTGTCGATGCTGGGCGCGCTGATCGCGCGCGGCGCACTGAAAAAGCTCAATCCGGAACGCTACAATGGCGCTGGACTGCTGGGCTTGAGGGGCCTGGTTTTCAAGAGCCACGGCGGCGCGAACGCGTATGCCTTCGAATGGGCCATCAAACGCGCTTTCGATGCGGCGAAATATAATGTACAAGAGCAACTCTCGGCGATGATCGCCGAACTGATGCCAGATACGCCTGACGCCCAGCGCCAGGTTTGATTGACGACGGAACTCGGGTGGAAACGCAATGACTGTCTACAGCAAAATCATCGGCACCGGCAGCTACCTGCCGGCGCGCAGGGTCGGCAACGACGAACTGGCGGCGGAACTGGCCGCCAAGGGTATCGAGACCTCGGACGAGTGGATCGTTTCGCGCAGCGGCATTTCTGCGCGCCACTACGCCGCGGCCGGACAGAATTCGTCGGACCTCGCGGTCGAGGCGGCGCACCGGGCGCTCGCCATGGCCGGCAAGTCTCCGGCCGAGATCGACATGGTGATCGTCGCCAGTTCCACACCCGACTTCCAGGGCAGCTTCCCGAGCACGGCCTGCATCGTCCAGCAAAAGCTGGGCATGCTCAACGGTAGCGCGGCCTTCGACGTCCAGGCCGTGTGCAGCGGCTTCGTGTATGCGCTGGCCACGGCCGATGCCTTCATCAAGTCGGGCATGCACCGGACCGTGCTGGTGATCGGCGCCGAAGTATTTTCGCGTATCCTCAATTTCGAAGACCGTACCACCTGCGTGCTCTTCGGCGACGGCGCCGGCGCCGTGGTGCTGACGGCCTCGCAAGAGCCAGGCATCCTGGCCTCGAAGCTGCATGCCGACGGCACCCATGCCGACATCCTGTCGATTCCGCCCAATCCCGCCGGCAGCCCCGCCAGCGGCGGCTTCCTGCACATGGATGGCCAGGCCGTGTTCAAGCTGGCCGTGACGGTGCTCGAGGAAGTCGCCGTCGAGGTGCTCGCGGCCGCGCAGATGCAGGCTTGCGACGTCGACTGGCTGATCCCGCACCAGGCGAACATCCGCATCATGAAGAGCACGGCCAAGAAGCTCGGCTTGCCGATCGAGCGCATGGTCGTCACGGTGCACGAGCATGGCAACACTTCGGCAGCCTCGATTCCGCTGGCCCTGGATCTTGCAGTGCGCGACGGTCGCATCAAGGCAGGCGACAATATCTTGATGGAAGGCGTCGGCGGCGGCTTCACCTGGGGCGCGATTCTGGCGCGCATGTAATTGCCTCGCAGCGCCGTTACTGACAAGGACACATAAAAAGATGAGCAAATTCGCATTCCTGTTTACCGGCCAGGGCGCGCAAGCGGTCGGCATGCTGAACGGTTTTGAAGGCAACAGGGCGGTCGACGACACCGTCGCCGAGGCATCCGATGCCCTCGGCATGGACCTCAAGCGCCTGATCGCCGAGGGCCCCAAGGAAGACCTCGACCTCACCACCAACACCCAGCCGGTCATGCTGACCGCCGCCGTGGCCGTGTATCGCGCCTGGATCGCCGCCGGCGGCCCGGCCCCGAGCATCGTCGCCGGCCACAGCCTGGGCGAATACTCGGCCCTGGTGGCCGCCGGCGTGATCGATTTCAAGGACGCGGTGCCGCTGGTGCGCTTTCGCGCGCAAGCGATGCAGGATGCGGTGCCGGTCGGGCAGGGCGGCATGGCCGTCGTGCTGGGCCTCGGCGCCGACGACGTGCGCGCCGTCTGCCTCGAAGCGGCCGAGGGCGACGTGGTGGAGGCGGTGAACTTCAACGAGCCGACCCAGATCGTGATCGCCGGCCACGCCGCCGCGATCGACCGCGCCTGCGAGATCGCCAAGGCCAGGGGCGCCAAGCGCGCCATGAAGCTGGCGGTGTCGGCGCCGTTCCACTCCTCGCTGCTCAAGCCTGCCTCCGACCGCCTGCGCGCGTACATGGCGCCACTGGCCTTCCACGCGCCGCGCATCGATTTGATCAACAATGTCGACGTCGCCATCGTGGGCGACCCGGACGCGATCAAGGATGCCCTGGTGCGCCAGGCCGCCGGCCCCGTGCGCTGGGTCGAGACGATGCAGAAGATGGCGGCGGGCGGCGTCACCCGCGTCATCGAATGCGCCCCGAGCAAGACCCTGATCGGCATGGCGAAACGCATCGATCCGGTGCTGGCGGGCGAAGCGCTGACGGACCAGGCCGCGCTCGAGCGCGTACTGGAAAGCATCAAGGGCGCTTGAGCCCCTGTCTAGATAAGGAAAAGAACTACATGAATCTGCAGAACCAAGTCGCTCTCGTCACCGGCGCCTCGCGCGGCATCGGCAAGGCCATCGCACTCGAGCTGGCCCGTCAAGGCGCGACCGTCGTCGGTACCGCCACCAGCGAATCCGGCGCCCAGGCCATCACCGCCTACCTGGCCGAATTCGGCGGCCAGGGCCTGGTGCTCGACGTCACCGATGCCGCGCGTTGCACGGCCGTCATCGACGAAGTGCAAAAGAACTTCGGCGCCGTCGCGATCCTCGTCAACAATGCCGGCATCACCCAGGACAACCTGGCCATGCGCATGAAGGACGAGGAGTGGGACAGCGTGATCGCGACCAACCTCACCGCCGTCGGCCGCCTGTCGCGCGCCGTACTGCGCGGCATGATGAAGGCCAGGGCCGGGCGCATCATCAACATCACCTCGGTCGTCGCTTCGTCCGGCAACCCGGGCCAGATGAACTACGCCGCCGCGAAAGCGGGCGTGGCGGGTATGACGCGCGCGCTGGCGCGTGAAATCGGCAGCCGCAACATCACCGTCAATTGCGTCGCGCCGGGTTTCATCGATACCGACATGACCAAGGGGCTGGGCGAAGGCCAGCACGAAGCGCTGCTTGCGCAGATTCCGCTGGGGCGCCTGGGCCAGCCGGAAGACATCGCCCACGCGGTGGCTTTCCTGGCCGGTCCGACGGCCGCCTATGTCACCGGAACGACCGTGCACGTGAATGGCGGCATGTACATGAATTGAAGGCCGAGCGGCCGCGAACGGGGCAAACGGTTGACATACGCCTTATTTACATCGCGGCGAAATCTCATCTTTTAGCAGGAGTTTCGGCCGAATTAGCGTCAGACGCCGAAAATAGTTTTTCAGCGCGCAAACCTGATAAAATGCGCGCACTTTCCGCAACACATACCTAATGGAGCCATAACATGTCGGATATCGAACAACGCGTTAAAAAAATCGTCGCTGAGCAACTGGGTGTTGCTGAAGCCGACATCAAAATCGAGTCGTCGTTCGTGGACGATCTCGGCGCAGATTCCCTGGACACCGTCGAACTGGTGATGGCCCTGGAAGACGAGTTCGAAATGGAAATCCCTGACGAGCAGGCTGAGAAAATCACCACCGTCAAGCAGGCGATCGACTACGCCACCGCGCACGTCAAGGCCTAAGCTGTCTTAGTTTCCGGGAGAATCGCTTGAGCCGTTCACGCAACCGCCGCGTCGTCATTACCGGCCTGGGCTGCATTTCACCTATCGGCAACACGATTGCCGAAGCGTGGGACGCCGCACTGGCCGGCAAGTCGGGCATTGCCAACATCACCAAGTTCGATGCAACGCCGTTTTCGACCCGCTTCGCGGGCGAAGTCAAAGGCTTCAATATCGAGGATTACATCCCCGCCAAGGAAGCCCGCAACATGGATACCTTCATCCATTACGGCATGGCAGCCGGCATCCAGGCCTTGCAGGATTCGGGTCTCGAAGTCACCGAGGAAAACGCCGACCGCATCGGCGTGATCGTCGGTTCCGGCATCGGTGGATTGCCGCGGATCGAAGAACAGAAGGACGAGTACGACAAGCGCGGCCCGCGCCGCATTTCGCCATTCTTCGTGCCGGCCTCGATCATCAACATGATTTCGGGCGACCTGTCGATCAAGTACGGCCTGCGCGGTCCGAACCTGGCGATCGTCACGGCCTGCACCACCGGCCTGCATTGCATCGGCGCGGCCGGCCGCCTGATCGAATACGGCGACGCCGACGTCATGATCGCCGGCGGTGCCGAGTCGACCATCTCGCCGCTGGGCCTGGGCGGTTTCGCTTCGGCACGCGCGCTGTCGTCGCGCAACGACGATCCTGCCACCGCTTCGCGTCCCTGGGACCGCGACCGCGACGGTTTCGTGCTGGGCGAGGGCGCCGGTGTCATGGTGCTGGAAGAGTACGAGCACGCCAAGGCGCGCGGCGCCAGGATCTACGCCGAGCTGCTGGGCTTCGGCATGAGCGCCGATGCGAACCACATCACGGCGCCGATGGAAGACGGCAGTGGCGCCAGCCGCTGCATGGTCTCCGCCATGGCGAACGCCGGCATCAACGCCGACCAGGTGCATTATGTGAACGCGCACGGCACGTCCACGCCGCTGGGCGACCTTGCGGAAGTGCAGGGCATCAAGCGCACCTTCGGCGACCATGCGCGCAAGCTGGTCGTCAACTCGACCAAGTCGATGACCGGCCACCTGCTGGGCGGCGCGGGCGGGCTGGAATCGGTGTTCACGGTGCTGGCGATCCATCACCAGGTCTCGCCACCGACGATCAACATGTTCAACCAGGATCCGGCCTGCGATCTCGACTTCGTGGCGAACGCCGCCCGCGAGATGCAGATCGACTATGCGGTCAAGAACTCGTTCGGCTTCGGCGGTACCAACGGTACCCTCGTGTTTGGCAAGGTATAGTCCGCGGGGCGCGTGAAGCTCCTCCATCGAGAATTTTCACGCGCCCGGTCGAACCTGCCGTGCCTGGTCTTGTCTAATAGGCTAGGCGCCTGACTCTGCCGCATTCCGCGCGCGGCAGGCGTTCCGTTTTATTTTTCCCTTCTTATTTCGTGTCCATTGCCGTCTCCGCACGTGTCGCGCCGTCACGCCGTTTGCGCGCGGGCCTGCTGTCGTTCGCGCTGCTGCAATTCGCGGCAGCCTTTAGCGTCGGCATCCTGTTGCCCGAACGCGTGGCCGGTGCGGCCTTCTGCGCCGCTTTTTTCCTGCTTGCAGCGCTCTGTTCCCTGCACGGATGGGCAGGCGCGACAAAGACGCACCGGATTGATGTATCTGGAACCGGCGCCATCGGCCTGACGGTACAACAGGAGGTGGGAGCCGATCCGCTGGCGTCCGCTGCTACCGTCGTGACGCTGTTGCCGGCAACACTCATCTGGCCGTCGATGCTGCTCCTGCATCTGGCCGAAGAAGGTGGCGCCAGGCATATCGTCCCGGTCCTGCGCGACAGCCTCAGCCCCAGCGAGTACCGAGCGCTGCGCGTTGCCATCGGCACCCTGTCCGGGCGCGAGGAACGGGCAGCAACGACTATCGAAATACTTTGAACTTATTGCAGCTGGCCAACTCTCAGTGTGGGAGAGGTCCGGGCAACCGCAGCGAGCGAAAGGGTAGTTGACCGCGTTCCCATGGGGACCATGCGCGCTGTACTTCAGTACAGCGCGTTGCGCAGGTCGACGAACCGACGCGCAGTAGGTTGATCGGGCCGCTCCGGCCTGCCGCGAGATACGGGACATGGTCAGTGACGACAGAACGCGAGGGTGATCAACTGCTGGTCGAACGCGTCCAGGCCGGCGACAGGCACGCATTCGACCTGTTGGTGGCGAAGTATCAGCGCAGGCTGATGCGCCTCGTGTCGCGCCTCGTGCACGACCCTGCCGAAGCCGAGGACGTTGTACAGGAAACGTTTATTAAAGCGTTTCGTGCCCTGCGCCATTTTCGAGGCGAGTCCGCGTTTTATACTTGGCTTTACCGGATAGGAATTAACACCGCGAAGAATTATCTCGTCACACAAGGCAGGCGTGCACCCACCTCTACCGAAGCAGATACCGAACGTGCCGAAGCGTTTGACGATGCCGATAGTTTGCGTGACATAAACACGCCGGAATCAGTGTTAGCCAGTAAGCAGATCGCGTACACGGTGAATGCGGCGATGGAAGCGCTTCCGCTTGAATTGCGAACAGCGATTGTTCTACGCGAAATTGAGGGGTTGAGCTACGAAGAAATCTCTGAAGTGATGGCCTGCCCGATCGGCACGGTGCGCAGCAGGATTTTTCGCGCGCGCGAAGTCATTGCCGAAAAATTGAGGCCCTTGCTCGATTTTCCAACTGATAAGCGCAAGTAGCTGGCCTGGTTGGATCACGCGCAACGCGGCAAGCAGTCACCGTGTTCGAGGGAGGCGCCGGGTCGGCGGCCGCCCGCGTCGGGGCGCATTGCATCCTGCCTCTCCGCACGCAGCTGCCGGAGGCGCAGGGCGCCCGGGGCTCCCAGCCGACAGGCAGCAGCTTGACCGCGGTTCGTGCCACCCTGGACAAATTTGGATCACACAGCTACTGGAACGACAGATGGACACGAACAAAAAAAACCGCGAACGTATTTCCGCCCTGAGCGACGACGCGTTGCCGAAAGATGACCATGAGCTGGCGTGCGCAGCCCTGCGCACGGCCGACGGTACGGCAGCCTGGAAAGTCTATCACCTGATCGGTGATGCATTGCGCACGGGAGAGTCCGCCGATCTCTCGCCCGGCTTCGCGGCACGCCTTTCCGCGCGCCTGGCGGCCGAGCCGCTCCACCCGCGCCGCGCGCCGCCCGAACTCGAACACGTCCAGGTGCACGCGCTGGCGGCGTCGACGCCATCTTCCTGATTTCCCGGCTACCGGCGCGCCATGCGCCGGCGCCGGCCCGCTGCCTCCGGCCGGGCAGGCACCGCACCGATTCGCCGTGGCAGCCGTCGCTGGCCGTCCGTCCGCCGTGCCGCCCCGCTAGCCGGGCGGCCGAATAGCCGATGCCACGCCTTCGGCGCCGCATGGCGCCGACGTCCTTCCTCTCCCCGCGTTGTGCCTTGCCGTTTTGCGCGCCGCCGCCGCGGCGCCGCTCCCCTGCGCATGCGCGACAAGACACCGGTTTTTGGCTTACCATTACGTCAATTCCGTCCTCACCTCCTGACTCCCATGACAAGCAAAATAAACGCTCACATCGTCCTGTCGGCCCTGCTGTTGGCGTGTGCCGGCCTGTCTGCCTCCCCAGTGGCCGGCGCCGCCGCGCCGGTCCCGACGCCGGTCGTGACGGGCTTGCCCGACTTTACCGACCTGATCGACAAGGCCGGCCCGGCGGTCGTGAATATCCGCACCACCGAGCGCGTGCGCCTGGGGCAGGGCGGACCGGGCGAAGAAGAAATGCAGGAATTCCTGCGCCGCTTCTTCGGCCAGCCCATCCCGCGCCGCCGTTCGCCTCAGCCGCAGCAGGAGGAGCAGGAAGTGCAGCGCGGCGTCGGCTCCGGCTTCATCGTTTCCGACGACGGCTATGTGCTGACCAATGCCCACGTGGTCGACGGCGCCGATGAAGTCACCGTCACGCTGACCGACCGCCGGGAATTCAAGGCCAAGGTGCTCGGTTCGGACCGCCGCTCGGACGTCGCGCTGCTGAAGGTGAACGCGACCAACCTGCCTTACCTGCGCACCGGCGACTCGAGCAAGATCCGGGTCGGCGAGTGGGTGATCGCGATCGGTTCGCCCTTCAACCTCGACAACACCGTAACTGCCGGCATCATCTCGGCCAAGTCGCGCGACACCGGCGAATACCTGCCGCTGATCCAGAGCGACGTCGCCGTCAATCCCGGCAATTCGGGCGGTCCCCTGATCAACATGCGCGGCGAAGTCATCGGCATCAACTCGCAGATCGCCACGCTCTCGGGCGCCTACAACGGCATCTCGTTCGCGGTGCCGATCGACGAAGTCATGCGCGTGGCGGACCAGCTGAAAAAGACGGGGCGCGTCACGCGCGGGCGCCTGGGCGTGCAGATCGCGGAAGTGACGCGCGACGTGGCCGAGTCGCTCGGCCTGGGCAAGGCGCGCGGCGCCGAGGTGTCGATGGTCGAGCCCGGCGGACCGGCCGAGAAAGGCGGCATCAAGGTCGGCGACATCATCCTGAAATTCAACGGCCAGCCGATCGAAACCACGCGCGACCTGCCGCGCCTGGTCGGCGCGGCGAAGGTCGGCACGCGCGCCACCGTCACCGTCTGGCGCCGCGGCGCCCAGCTCGACGTGCCGGTCACGATCGTCGCGCTGGAAGACGACAAGGCCGCCGCCGCCAAGCCGCAGCCGAACAAGCCGGCCCCGGGCGCGGCGCCGAACGCGCTGGGCCTGGCGGTGTCGAATCTCACGGCCGAGCAGCGGCGCGCCTTGCGGATCGAGGGTGGCGTGGTGGTCGAGGCCGCCGAGGGCAGGGCGGCCAGCGCCGGCCTGCGCGCGGGCGACCTGATCCTGCAGATGAACAACGTCGAGATCAAGGACGCGACCCAGTTCAACGCGCTGGCCGGCAAGCTCGATCCGAAAAAGAGCGTGGCGGTGCTGGTGCGGCGCGAGAACGTCACGCAATACCTGGTCATCAAGCCGGTCAAGTGATGCGCTCGACGCCGCGCCTTATGCCGCGCTTTACTTCGCACTTCACGCTGTACTCGCGCAGCTATTGCCACCTGTGCGAGGACATGCTGGCGGCGCTCCAGGCCCTCGCGCCGGCCGGGCACGCCTTCGAGGTCGACGTCATCGATGTCGACGCCGACCCGGCGCTGGTCGAGCGCTTCGACGAGCTGGTGCCGGTGCTGTACGGCCGGCTCGACGAACCCGAGCTGTGCCACTACTTCCTCGATGCAGGGGCAGTGCAGCGTTATCTCGAGCGCCAGCCGGCCTGAATTGGACGGGAAACCCGTCCGCCCCGGGTTGCGCCGGCACGGCATGCGCCCATGCATGGCGCATGCCGTGCCGGCGGCGGCGGCCGCCCAATTTCTCAGAAACCGGGCTTTCTACCCTGAAATCCGGTAAAATGCCTGGCTTGGAGAAGCTATTGTCGCCGGCATGAGCTGATCACATTGATCTTGGTTGATATAAGGCGCTCGCCTGGGGAGGAACAGCCCCACACGAAGCGCCTTTTTCGTATTGCGCCTGCAGTTTGCGGCGCCGCCCGTTCCCGCTGCGGCTTCGCCCCTTTTTGGTTTGAGCTTTGTTAATGAACAACATACGTAACTTCTCCATCATCGCCCACATCGACCACGGCAAATCGACCCTGGCCGACCGCATCATCCAGCTTTGCGGCGGCCTGTCGGACCGCGAGATGGACGCGCAGGTGCTCGACTCGATGGATCTGGAACGCGAGCGCGGCATCACCATCAAGGCGCAGACCGCTGCCCTGCACTACAAGGCGCGCGACGGCCAGGTGTACAACCTGAACCTGATCGATACACCGGGCCACGTCGACTTCAGCTACGAAGTGTCGCGCTCGCTCTCGGCCTGCGAGGGCGCGCTGCTGGTGGTCGACGCCTCGCAAGGCGTGGAAGCGCAAACCGTCGCCAACTGCTACACCGCGCTCGACCTGGGCGTGGAAGTGGTGCCGATCCTGAACAAGATCGACTTGCCGCACGCCGATCCCGACAACGCCAAGAAGGAAATCGAGGACGTCATCGGCATCGATGCCTCCGAGGCGACCACCTGCTCGGCCAAGACCGGGCTGGGTGTGGAAGACGTGCTGGAAGACCTGATCAAGCGCGTGCCCCCGCCCAAGGGCGACGTCGACGCGCCGCTGCAAGCCCTGATCGTCGATTCCTGGTACGACTCGTACGTGGGCGTCGTCATGCTGGTGCGTGTCGTCAACGGCACCCTGCGCCCGAAGGACAAGATCCTGCTGATGGCCACCGGTTCGCAGAACCTGGTCGAGAACATCGGCGTCTTCACGCCGCGCTCGGTTTCGCTGCCGACGCTGTCGGCCGGGCAGGTGGGCTTCGTCATCGCCGGCATCAAGGAATTGAAGGCCGCGAAAGTGGGCGACACGGTGACCCTGGCGAACCGTCCCGCCGCCGCGCCGCTGCCCGGCTTCAAGGAAGTCCAGCCACAGGTGTTCGCCGGCTTGTTCCCGGTCGAAGCGAACCAGTACGACGCGCTGCGCGATTCGCTGGAAAAGCTCAAGCTCAACGACGCCGCCCTGATGTACGAGCCGGAAGTGTCGCAGGCGCTGGGCTTCGGCTTCCGCTGCGGCTTCCTCGGCCTGCTGCACATGGAAATCGTGCAGGAACGCCTCGAACGCGAGTTCGACATGGACCTGATCACGACCGCTCCGACCGTGGTGTACGAAGTCGAGATGCGCGACGGCAGCATCATCCGGGTCGACAATCCGTCGAAGATGCCGGAGCCGTCGAAGATCAACGAAGTGCGCGAGCCGATCGTCGACGTCAATCTCTACATGCCGCAGGAATATGTCGGCTCGGTGATGACGCTCTGTAACGGCAAGCGCGGCGTCCAGATGGACATGGCCTACCACGGCCGCCAGGTCAAGCTGCACTACGAAATCCCGATGGCCGAAATCGTGCTCGACTTCTTCGACCGCCTGAAGTCGACCTCGCGCGGCTATGCCTCGATGGACTACGAGTTCAAGGAATACCGTTCGGCCGACGTGGTCAAGGTCGACATGCTGATCAACAGCGAGAAGGTCGATGCGCTGGCGATCATCGTGCACCGCGCCAATGCGCCCTACCGCGGACGCCAGGTGGCGGCCAAGATGCGCGAACTGATCCCGCGCCAGATGTTCGACGTGGCCATCCAGGCGGCGATCGGCGCGACCATCATCTCGCGCGAGAACGTCAAGGCGCTGCGCAAGAACGTGCTGGCGAAGTGCTACGGCGGCGACATCAGCCGCAAGAAGAAACTGCTTGAGAAACAAAAAGCCGGTAAGAAACGCATGAAACAGGTCGGTTCGGTGGAAATTCCACAGGAAGCCTTCCTCGCCATCCTTCAAGTGGAAGATAAATGAACCTGCAACCGATCCTGGGGAATTTCGCACTCATTCTGTTCGTACTCATGGTGGCCACGGGCGTGGTCTGGTTCTGGGATGTGCTGGTCCTGGCCAAGCGGCGCCGCGCCGCGGCCGACGCCGCCCTGGCCGAGTACGACGCCCGCACGGCCAAGCTGCTGGCCGACGGCATCAAGGTCGACAGCAACGGCAACCGTGCGGCGATCGAGGCGGCGCACCTGCGCCAGCCGACCTGGGTCGAGTATTCGGGCAGCTTCTTCCCGGTGATCGCACTGGTGTTTTTCCTGCGATCATTCCTGTGGGAGCCGTTCAAGATCCCGTCGAGCTCGATGGTGCCGACCTTGCTGGTGGGCGACCTGATCCTCGTGAACAAGTACACCTACGGCATTCGCCTGCCGATCATCAACAAGAAGATCGTCCAGTTGAACGATCCGCAGCGTGGCGACGTCATGGTGTTCAAATACCCGAAGGACTTGAGCCAGGATTACATCAAGCGTGTCATTGGTGTGCCTGGCGACAAGATCACTTATGAAAACAAGCGCCTGACGGTGAACGGCGTGCCGGTGCAGTACACGGCGCTGGACGACTACCTGGACGACGAACGGCCGGTTTACCACAAACAGTTCGTCGAAAAGCTGCCGGGCAGCGAGCACCGCATCCTGAACACGGAACCGGCGCGGTCGTTCAACCTCGACGGTGTGGAGAACTTCCCGCAGCGCGAGGCTTGCGACTATTCCTATGACAAATTTACCTGTACTGTACCGGCAGGCAACTACTTCATGATGGGCGACAACCGCGACAACAGCGCGGACAGCCGTTACTGGGGTTTTGTTCCCGACAAAAACATTGTCGGCAAGGCATTCCTGGTGTGGATGAACTTCGGCGATCCGAAGCGCATCGGCAGCATCCGGTAATGCGCCGTTTCGACCCCCGTCAAGGAGTAGTCATGACCCACCGTGAACAGGTTTTTCCGGGCAAGCAGCAGGGCCTCTCGCTGACCGCGCTGATCCTGGTACTGATGGTGTTCGGCTTGTTCGCCCTGCTGGCGATCAAGATCGTGCCGTCTTTCCTCGAATACCGCGCCGTACGTGACGGCGTGACGCGCGCAAAGGCGGCCGGCGGCAGTTCCGCCGAGATGCAAAAGACGTTCGACAAGTTTGCCGAAATCAACGATATCGAGACCATCCGGGGCCGCGACCTCGTCATCAGCCGCGACAGCGAGACCCCGGAAATCAGTTTTGCCTACGAAAAGCGCATTCCCCTGACCGCGCGCGCCACCCTGGTCATCGATTACGATGGCACGACCGACCCGCGCGGCGTCGTGGCCGACAAGGCAGGCGACGCGAACTGATCCACTGTCCGGCCTGCACGCGGCCGGGATGGCCGTGCAGGGCGCCCGTGGACAGGCCCCGCCCGCCGCCGGCCCCTGTCCACGGGCGGCGCGGATGCGGCCGAATCACCATGGCGCGCGCCGTCCGGCGTCGTCCAACCGAGCAGGAAACGCCGCCTTCGCGGCGCCCGTACTACAATACATCGACAATGAATCTTCAGTTATTGCAAACGCGCTTGGCGTATACGTTCCGGGATGCTGCCCTGTTGCAGCAGGCCCTGACACACCGCAGCCATAGCAGCCTGCATAACGAGCGTCTCGAATTCCTTGGCGACTCGATCCTGAACTGCGTCGTGGCCTCGATCCTGTACGAACGCTTCAGCCACCTCGACGAAGGCGACCTCTCGCGCCTGCGCGCCAATCTGGTCAAGCAGCAGTCGCTCTATGAGATCGCCCAGAAGCTCGAACTGTCGCAGTTCCTGCGCCTGGGCGAGGGCGAACTCAAATCGGGCGGCTTTCGGCGTCCGTCGATCCTGGCCGACACGCTCGAGGCGCTGCTCGGCGCCATCTTCCTGGACGCCGGTTTCGATGCCGCGCGCGACACCATTCGCGCCTTCTATATTCCGCTGCTCGACACGGTCGACCCGAGCACGCTCGGCAAGGACGCCAAGACCCTGCTGCAGGAATTCCTGCAAAGCCGCAAGATTTCTCTGCCGACCTATAACGTGATCGCCACCCATGGCGCCGCCCACAGCCAGGAATTCGAGATCGAATGCCTGGTGCCCAAGCTCGGCATCCAGGTATTCGGGCGCGGCGGCAGCCGCCGTGCCGGCGAACAGGCCGCCGCCCGCCTGGCGCTCGAGACGGCCGAACAGGCATTGCGCAAGACCCCGGCCGCCGGCCGCAAGGCCAAGCCGCGTGCCGCCCAGCTCAAGCTGGCCGGCATCGCCACCATCCAGGGCGACGGCGAGGCATCCGCCCCTGCCGCCGCCGTCGCCCCTACCAAACAGGCATGAACGAAGCATGAATACCGAACAGAATCCCGCCGACCAGCACGAGACGCATACGAAAGACGGGGACGGGCCTGCGGACAAGCAGGGCGTCGACGTCAACGCTTTCTTCAACGACCGCACCGACGCCAGCAAGGGCACCTCGGTCGAGGGCTTCCGTTGCGGCTATATCGCCATCGTCGGCCGCCCGAACGTGGGCAAGTCGACGCTGATGAACGTGCTGATCGGCGCCAAGGTGTCGATCACCTCGCGCAAGGCGCAGACCACGCGTCACCGCATCACCGGCATCCAGACCCATGACGACGCCCAGTTCATCTATGTCGACACGCCTGGATTCCAGACCCGTCATGCGAACGCGCTGAACAAGACGCTCAACAAGACTGTCTCGAACACGCTGACGGCCTCGGACGCCGTGCTGTTCCTGGTCGAAGCCGGCACTTTCGGCCCGGCCGACCAGCAAGTGCTGGACCTGCTGCCGAAGAACGTGCCGGTCATCCTGGTCATCAACAAGTCCGACCGCATGAAGGACAAGGCGGCCCTGATGCCGTTTGCCCAGAAAGTGGCGAGCCTGCGCGACTTCACGGCCATCGTGCCGGTGTCGGCCAAGATGCGCTTCCAGGTCGACGCCCTCGAGCGCGAGATCCGCAACCACCTGCCGGAAAATCCGCCCGTGTTCGGACCGGACGACATCACCGACCGCAGCGAGAAATTCCTGGCCGCCGAGATCGTCCGGGAAAAGGTATTCCGCCTGCTGGGCGACGAGCTGCCGTACACGAGCACGGTGATCATCGAACAGTTCCTGCAGGAGGGCAATCTGCGCCGCATCTTCGCCGCCATCCTGGTCGAGCGCGATACCCACAAATCGATGATCATCGGTAACAAGGGTGCGCGCCTGAAAGAGATCTCGACCCAGTCGCGCCTGGACATGGAAAAACTGTTCGGCGGTCCGGTGTACCTGGAAATCTGGGTCAAGGTCAAGTCCGGCTGGGCCGACAACGAGGCCGGCCTGCGCGCCTACGGCTACGAGTAAGCACCGGAGGCCGGACCGCATCGCATGACGAGCCTCGACGCCCACCTCGCCGCCACCGCGCCGGCACCCGACGGTCCCGCGCCGGCGCGGCGCAGCCGTGTCTCCGCCGGCAATACGCGGGTGAATGGCCAGCCGGCATTCGTGCTGCACAGCTATCCCTACAAGGAAACGAGCCTCATCGTCGATTTGTTCACGCGCGATTACGGGCGTATCGCGGTCGTGGCCAAGGGAGCGAAGCGGCCGCTGTCGAAACTGCGCGGCGTGCTCCAGACCTTCCAGCCGCTGTCGGTCTCGTGGAGCGGCAAGTCGGAATTGCGCACCCTGATCGATGCCGAATGGGTCGGCGGCATGCTGCCGATCGAGCGCACGGCCTTGCTGTGCGGCTTCTATCTGAATGAATTGCTGGTCAAGCTGATCGCGCGCGACGATCCGCACCGTGCCTTGTTCGATCACTACATTGCGACGCTCAACGAGCTGGCGCATGACGAGCCGGCACAAATTGCCTTGCGAAAGTTCGAACGGGCCTTACTTAAGGAAACAGGCGTTGCCGCCGACCTGAAACGCTCGACGACCACCCGCGAGACGGTCGACGCCGCGCTCGACTACGTGGTCGACCCCGAGAAGGGCGCGCGCGAGGCGCGCGTCTCGGACGTCTGGCCCGTCGTCACCGGCAAGACCCTGCTCGACATGGAACGCGAAGACTATGCCGATCCCAGCACGCAGGCGCAGAGCAAGCAGTTGATGCGCTTCCTGCTCGCGCACCACCTGGGCGGCGTGCCGCTCAACACCCGGCAGATTTTGATTGACCTGATGCAGCTGTAGCAATCCAACCGACTCCAGACCACCATGAGCTTCCTGCAACCCGTTGGCCAGGTCATCGACCTGGGCGTGAATATCGACCACATCGCCACCGTGCGCAATGCGCGCGGCACCGTCTATCCCGACCCGCTGCGCGCGGCCTTGCTGGCCGAGCAGGCCGGCGCCGACCTGATCACGCTGCACCTGCGCGAAGACCGGCGCCATATCAGGGATGCCGACGTGCTGGCGCTGCGCCCGCAACTGGCCACGCGCATGAACCTGGAAGCGGCCGTGACCCGGGAAATGGTCGACTTCGCCTGCCGGGTGCGCCCGCAGGACGTGTGCCTGGTGCCGGAGCGGCGCGAGGAAGTCACCACCGAAGGCGGCCTGGACGTGATCCGCTACTTCAAGGAAGTCGAGGCGGCGGTCAGGCAGCTCAAGGGCGAGGGCATCCGCGTCTCGCTCTTCATCGATGCCGACGAGGCGCAGATCGGCCCCGCCGCGGAAACGGGCGCGACCGTGATCGAGCTGCATACCGGCCGCTATGCCGAGGCCGAAGGCGAGGCGGCGCTGGCGGAACTGGGACGCATCAGGATGGGGGCCGCCGCCGGCGTGCGCAAGGGGCTGGTGGTCAATGCCGGCCATGGCCTGCATTACACGAACGTGCAGGCGGTGGCCGCGATCGGCGACATTACCGAACTGAACATCGGCCACGCGATCGTCGCCCACGCGCTGTTCGCAGGCTGGGAAAACGCCGTGCGCGAGATGAAGGCGATCATGGTCGCAGCGCGCCTGGGCGTGACGCCGGGGGCGACATGATCTACGGTATCGGCACCGACATCGTCCAGATTTCACGTGTCGAAGCCGCGCTCGCGCGCAGCGGCGAGCGTTTCGCCGACAAGATCCTCGGCCCCGAGGAGCTCGAGAAATACCATGCGCGGCGCGCGCGCAGCGACGTGCGCGGCCTGCGTTTCCTGGCCACGCGCTTCTCGGCCAAGGAAGCGTTTTCGAAGGCGATCGGCCTGGGCATGCGCATACCGATGACCTGGCGCGCGGCCCAGGTGCTCAACGCCCCGAGCGGCAAGCCGACCATCGTGTGCAGCGGCGCGCTCGCCGAGTTCATGCGCGCGCACCGCTTGAGCGCCCAGGTGACGATCAGCGACGAAGCCGATTACGGCGTCGCCTTCGTGATCGTGACCCAGGACGCGCCGACACCGTAAGCAAACCTACGCAAATGAATCGCAAGTGACCAAGGACGTGCAAACTACCGCGCCGCCGGACCAACCGGCGCCCGGCAACGATGTTGCCGACAATGCCCATCGGGCGGCCGAAGCGCCGGTGCCCTACGCGGCGGCGGGCGCCGCCGTGCCCGCGCCGCCCGCCGGGAACGCGCCGGCGCGCCCGCGCGTGGCCGGCGGCCAGCCGGCCGCCGCGGCCGCGCCGCGTGTCCGCCCCGACGCCTGGCAGGCCGTCAAGGAAGAGCTGAGCTCGACCCTCAGGGAAGACGCCGCCGAGCCCGTGAAACCGGCCCCCTCGGCGCGCGAACAGGTGCTGGCGACGGTGGCCAGGCTGCCGGACCTGCCGGGCGTGTACCGCTACTTCGACGCCAACCAGAATGTGCTGTACGTCGGCAAGGCGCGCAACCTCAAGAAGCGGGTATCGAGCTACTTCCAGAAGAACCTGTCGAGTCCGCGCATCGCCATGATGGTGTCGCAGATCGCCGGCCTGGAAACCTCGGTCACCCACAGTGAAGCCGAAGCCCTGATCCTGGAAAACAACCTGATCAAGGCCTTGAAGCCGCGCTACAACATCCTGTTTCGCGACGATAAGTCCTATCCCTACCTGAAGATCACGGGCGGCGACTTCCCGCGCATGGCCTATTACCGCGGCGGCCTGGATCGCAAGAACCAGTATTTCGGCCCTTTCCCGAGTGCCTGGGCGGTGAAGGAATCGATGCAGATCCTGCAAAAGGTCTTCATGCTGCGCACCTGCGAGGACAGCGTGTTCGCCAACCGCACGCGGCCCTGCCTGCTGCACCAGATCGGCCGCTGCAGCGGGCCTTGCGTCGACCTGATCGACAAGGACACGTACAAGGTGGACGTCGAGAACGCCGCCAAGTTCCTGCGCGGGCGCCAGACCGAAGTGATGGAAGACCTGCAGCACAAGATGCAGGGCTTTGCCGAAAAGCTGATGTTCGAGCAGGCCGCCGCCGTGCGCAACCAGATCCAGTCGCTCTCGCGCGTGCTGCACCAGCAGAGCATGGAGACGACCGGCGACGCCGACGTCGACATCATCGCCGTGGTGGTGCAGGGCGGGCGCGCCTGCGTCAATCTCGCCATGGTGCGCGGCGGGCGCCACCTGGGCGACCGCGCCTATTTCCCGACCCAGGTCGGCGAAGCGATCGCCGAGATGTCGATCGAATGCGAAGTGCTGGCCGCTTTCCTGGTCCAGCACTACATCGACAAGTTCATTCCCGGCTGCCTGATCCTGAACATCGAGTTCGACCAGCCGGAACTGATGGTCGCGCTGACCGAGCAATGCGGGCACCGGATCAACCTGATTTTCCAGCCGCAGGGCCAGCGCCGCCAGTGGCTTGAGCTCGCTCAAAAGGGTGCGGAGATCTCCCTGGCGCGCCTGTTGTCTGAACAAGGGTCGCAGCAGTCGCGCACGCGCGCCCTGGCCGAAGCCCTGTCGCTGGACGCGGCGGACCTCGACGCCTTGCGCATCGAATGCTTCGACATCAGCCACACGGCGGGCGAGGCGACGCAGGCATCGTGCGTGGTGTTCCATCATCACGCGATGCAGAACTCGGAATACCGGCGCTACAACATCAGCGACATCACGCCCGGTGACGACTACGGCGCCATGCGCCAGGTGCTGATGCGCCGCTACGAAAAAGTCGCCGGCGGCGACGGCGTCATGCCGGACGTGGTGCTGGTCGACGGCGGCAAGGGCCAGGTCGAGATGGCGCGCCAGGTGCTGTCCGAACTGGGGCTCGACATCGGCCTGATCGTCGGCGTGGCCAAGGGCGAGGGCCGGCGCGTCGGACTCGAAACCCTGATCTTCGCCGACGGACGCGCGCCACAGGAACTGGGCAAGGAATCGGCCGCGCTGATGCTGGTCGCCCTGATCCGCGACGAGGCGCACCGCTTTGCCATCACCGGCATGCGCGCCAAGCGCGCCAAGACGCGCCAGGCCTCGCGCCTGGAAGAGATCGAAGGCATCGGCGCGAAACGCCGCCAGCGCCTGCTGGCGCGCTTCGGCGGCCTGCGCGGCGTGGTCGACGCCAGCGTGGAAGACCTGTGCAAGGTCGAGGGGATTTCGACCGCGCTGGCGGAAGAGATCTATCGGCAACTGCACTGATGGCCATGCGACGGCCCGATTCTGCCTGTACCGGCCGTGCATTCCGGTGTCCAGGCGGCCCTTGGCCGCCATGCCAGCTGCGTGCACGCGTATCGAAGGTAAAAATCGGCATCCCGGCAGGCCATTCATGGCCCTGCCGAGCTCAACTGGTTTAAAAAGCAAACCCCATGTAGACTAGCGGCGCACGCTTTTTTCAACGGTAAGCCAGATCACGCCCTTATGCCTTTCAACATCCCGATTCTCCTGACCTGGTTACGTGTAGCACTCATTCCCCTCGTTGTCGGCGTCTATTACCTTCCCACCCCCTGGCTGCCGGTTGCCGATCGCAACCTGGCGGCGACCCTGGTCTTCATCGTGGCCGCCATTACCGACTGGTTCGACGGCTTCCTCGCGCGGCGCTGGAACGAAACCTCGGCCTTCGGCGCCTTCCTCGACCCGGTGGCCGACAAGCTGATGGTGGCCGGCGCGCTGCTGGTGCTGATCCAGCTCGACCGCGTCAACGCCATCATCGCGTTCATCATCATCGGCCGCGAAATCACGATTTCGGCGCTGCGCGAATGGATGGCCGAAATCGGCGCGCGCAAGTCGGTCGCGGTCAGCTCGCTGGGCAAGGTCAAGACGGCCGCCCAGATGGCCGCGATCCCGCTGCTGCTGTTCCACGATGCTCTGCTGGGGGTCGACACCCACTTCTGGGGCTCGGTCCTGCTGTGGGTGGCGGGCGTGCTTACGGTATGGTCGATGTTCTACTACTTGCGCCGGGCGTGGCCGGTGATCAAGGAGAAGGGCGGGAATCTGTAAGATTAATTCTCTGTCATCCTTGACGTACGGATCAGATCATCTATAATGCTTGCCTGTTGTGACGACATCGCAGCAAACGACAGACAAAGCGGGAGTAGCTCAGTTGGTAGAGCGCAACCTTGCCAAGGTTGAGGTCGAGAGTTCGAGACTCTTCTCCCGCTCCAGGTTCGCACGAGTCGGCAGTAACAGTTGTCTTGGAAATCGTCATGCTTTCTGCGATAATTGGTGGTTCCAGAATGCGGGAGTAGCTCAGTTGGTAGAGCGCAACCTTGCCAAGGTTGAGGTCGAGAGTTCGAGACTCTTCTCCCGCTCCAGTTATCTGGAGCAGCAGTAAACAAGAATCACACTCCATGCGGGAGTAGCTCAGTTGGTAGAGCGCAACCTTGCCAAGGTTGAGGTCGAGAGTTCGAGACTCTTCTCCCGCTCCATGCAGCGTGTTCGGTGGTAACTCCTAAGCGGGAGTAGCTCAGTTGGTAGAGCGCAACCTTGCCAAGGTTGAGGTCGAGAGTTCGAGACTCTTCTCCCGCTCCAGAATTCAGAGAAGAACTTGCTTCTCATGTTGATGTGGAACATAACCGTCCAGCTCAACAGTCGTACGATACCTACTGGCGAGGTAGCAAAGCGGTTATGCAGCGGCCTGCAAAGCCGTCTAGACGGGTTCGACTCCCGTCCTCGCCTCCAGAACAAAGCAAAAATCGCCCGCGAGGCGATTTTTGCATTGTCGATCCCCGCCCGAATCCCTTGTTGCGCCAGCTCGCACCGGTGCATCGAAGCGCGCATGAAACAAGGATCGTCGCGGCGCCGCCTGCGGGCCGCCAGCGCGGCGCGCCGGCGGCGGGCGCGGCGCTCAGTCCGGCATCACGTCCCTGAGGGTGCCGAGCGGCTGGTTCACCAGCTTGCCGTCGACGCGTCTGACCTCGCGAATGTACATGTTCTGCACGATGTCGCGGGTGGCCGGGTCGATGCTGATCGGTCCGCGCGGGCTGTTCCACTTCATGCCCGACAGCGTCCTGACGGCCGCGTCGCCCGTCACCTTGCCGTTCAGTTTGCGGATGGTTGCATAGATCATGCCCATCGTGTCGTAGGCGGCCACCGTCACGAAGGTCGGCGGCGGACGGTTCGGGTGCGCGTCGGCATAGGCCTTCAGGAAGGTCTTGTTGGCGTCGTTGTCGAGCGCCGTCGAGTAGTTCAAGACCGTCACCGCGCCCAGCGCGCGCTCGCCCAGCGCTTCCAGGGTCGGCGAATCGCTCGTCATGTCGCCCACCCCGAGGAACTTGATGCCGGCCTTGTCCAGCCCCTTGTCGCTGTAGGCTTTCAGGAGGCCGATGCCGTCTTCAACGCCCGGCGCGAAGAAGAACAGGGCGTCCGGCTTCTCGTCCTTCACGCGCTGCACGAAGGGCGAGTAATCGGGATTGGCCAGCGGCGTGCGCGCAGACCCGACGATCTTGCCGCCGCCCTCGGTAAAGCTCTTGGCAAACAGTTTTTCCGCATCGTGCCCGGTGCTGTAGTCGGCGACCAGCGAATAGACGCGGCCGATCCTGTTTTGCGCGGTCCAGGTGCCGAAGGGTTCGGTCATCTGCCGCATCGTCATCGAGGTGCGCAGCATGTAGGGCGACCTGGCCGTGATGCCGGTCGTGACGGCGTTCATGACGATCATCGGCACCTTGGCCTGGGTAGCGACCGGGGCCACGGCCAGCGCGCTCGGCGTGAGCGAGAAGCCGACCAGGAAGCTGACCTTGTCGCGCGCCACCAGCTCTTGCGCGGCGCGCTTGGACAGTTCGGCATTGCTGCCGCCGTCGTCGCGATAGATGATCTGGATCTTCTTGCCGGCCACGCTGTCGCCATGCAGTTTCATCCATGTCCTGATGCCGTCTTCGAAGGGCTTGCCGATGTTGACGAAGGGACCGGTCAGGGCGGCGACGACGCCGATCTTGATGGTCTCCTGCGCATGGGCGGGGGCGCTGGCGAAAGGCAGGACGGCGAGGCCGATGCGGGCGAGGGTCTTGAGTGTCATGCTGTCTTCTTGTCGTGATGGAGGCAGGCCGCGGACATGCATGCCGCGACGATCAGGTAGGGAGCGGTTCGGTCGTCCATGAGGGCATCAGATGGGGAAGTGGCGCGGCGTGGTCTGGACCGTGATCCAGCGCAGGTCGGTGAACTCGGCGATCGCCGCCTTGCCGCCGAAGCGCCCGTAGCCGCTGCCCTTGACGCCGCCGAAGGGCATCTGCGCCTCGTCGTGCACGGTCGGGCCGTTGATGTGGCAGATGCCCGATTCGATGCGCTGGGCCACCGCCATCGCGCGCCCGATGTCGCGGCTGAAGACTGCCGACGACAGGCCGTATTCGCTGTCGTTGGCCATCCGGATCGCTTCCTCGTCGCTGTCGAAGCGCAGCACCGAGACGATCGGCCCGAACGACTCTTCCTGGTACACCAGCATCTCGGGCGTGACGTCGTCGACGATGGCCGGCTGCATGACGTTCCCGACCACGCCGGCGTCCGCCTGCGTGACCCTGGCGCCGCGGCGGCGTGCGTCGTCCAGCATCGCCTGCACGCGGCTGGCCGCGCCCGGGTCGACCATGCCGGCCAGCGGCGCGCCGGCGCGGGCCGCCTTCAGCGTCGCGGTCTTGGCCGCCAGCTTGGCGACGAAGCCTGGCGCCACCTTGCGGTCGACCAGGATGCGGTCGGCCGACATGCAGATCTGGCCCTGGTTGAAGAAGGCGGAAAACGCCGCCGCTTCCACGGCCGCGTCGAGGTCGGCGTCGTCCAGCACCACGATCGGGTTCTTGCCGCCCAGTTCCAGCAGCGCCGGTTTCAGGTGCCTGGCCGCCTGCTCGGCGACGATGCGGCCGACCCTGGTCGAACCGGTGAAGTTCACCCGGCGCACGGCGGGCGCGGCGATGAGGCGCTCGACGATGCGGGCGGCGTCGCCGGGGGCGTGGGTGATGACGTTGACCACGCCTTCCGGGAAACCGGCATCGACGAACACCTGGCCGATCAGGCGGTGCAGGGCGGGGCACAGCTCGGATGCCTTCAGGATCACCGTATTGCCGCAGGCGAGCGGCATGGCGAGCGCGCGCGTGCCGAGGATCACCGGCGCATTCCACGGCGCGATGCCGAGCACCACGCCGCACGCCTGGCGCACGCCCATGGCGAGCAAACCCGGCACGTCCGAGGGAATGACTTCGCCCGCGATTTGCGTCGTCATGGCGGCCGCTTCGCGCAGCATGTTCGAGGCCAGCGTCACGTTGAACTGGTACCACGTCGGCGCGCCGCCGGCTTCGGCCACGGCGGTGTCGACGAACTGGCCGCGCAGCGCTTCCATCCGGTCGGCCGCCTTCGACAGCAGCGCGCGGCGCGCCCCCGGGGCCATGGCCGACCAGGCGGGGAAGGCCGCTTGCGCGGCCGCGACGGCGGCGTCGGCATCGTCGAGGGTGGCGGCGGCGGCCTGCGTGGCGATCTCGCCGGTGGCGGGATTGCGGCGCTCGAAGACGGCGCCGTTCGACGCGGGACGGGCCTGGCCGTTCAATAACAAGTCTGCTTGGAACATCAAGGGTCTCTCCTCAAACTGGATTGGAAGGCGGCCGGCCTGCAGCGGGTGCCCGCGCCGCCATGATTATGCCGTGCATGCACGGTATTGTGGACGCTTGTCCGCCTGCGGGCCAGGCTGGATGGATTTGCCGTGCAAAACCGTCCGGGCGCTCCGGTATAGTGGAGGCATGCCATCTTCCGCCACTTACCCCGGTACCCCCGACGGCCGCTACTTCATCGTCAAGGGCCGCCTCTGGCGCGCCAGCAATCCCGGTCTTGCGCCCGAGCTGCGTCAACGCCTGGTCGACCAGTTGATGACGGCGCGGCGCCAGGTCGGCCTGGCCATGAAGGCGGGCGACGTGGAAGCCGAACGCCATGCCCGCGCCGCCGTCGACGCGGCCAAGCAGGCCCTGGGCGAACGCGGTCCGGTCTGGTGGACCGATGGCGCGCCCGACTACAACCGGCGCATGGTCGGAAACACGCCCTACGCGGCCTGGTATGCGGCACTGCCGCCGCACGGCGCCGGCTGAGCCGCGCGCCGCGCAGGCACGTCGACGACAGGACCGATGGCCGCGCGGGCTCATTTCACGACCAGCACCCCCGTCATCGTCCGGTGCAGCGTGCACAGATAGGCATGGCGCCCGCGCTTGGCAGCCCGGAACGTCCACGCCGCGCCCGCCGCGATATCCGGCGAAGCCGGGCCGCCCTTGTCCGCCCTGGCGTTGTGCGGAAACGGATCCTTGTTGCGCCACACCACCGTGTCGCCCCGCTCGACCTCGAGCGTCTGCGGAACGAAGCGCAGGCCTTCGATCACGATCGTATGCACGGCCGCGCAGGCAGGCGCGTGCAGCGCCAGGCCGAGCACGGCGGTCGCGGCGGCGCGCGCGGGCAGCTTCACGCCGGGGACCCTACTGCAGCGAGGCCTGGAGCTTCTTCGCATGCTCGAGATGGGCGACGAAGGCCGGCCGCGTCTTGACCAGCAAGTCCTTCAGCTCGGGGTTCTTTGCGTTCGGTATCAGGGTCTTGTCGAGCGCGTCGATGACGCTCTGGTGGTAAGTCACTTCCTGGTCGACATAGGCCTTGTCGAAGTCCTTGCCCTTCAGGGTCTTGAGCTTGGCGATGTTGTCGGCCCCGCCTTGCTTGAGGGTCTTGGCCAGCTCGCTGTCGGTCGGCGTCACCTTCAGTTTCTTCACCAGCGCGCTGGCCTGCTTGTTGACGCCGGCATGGTCGGTCACCATCTGCCTGGCGAAGCCGCGCACCTCGGCATTGCCGGTCGTCTTGCGGGCCAGCTTGCCGGCGTCGATATCGACCGTGTTGGCGGCGACGACGATGCCGGCGATCTGGGCGTCGTCGGGTGTCGCCTGGGCAAAGGCGGCGTTGCCGCCCAGGGCGAACAGGGCAGCCAGGAAGGCTGTCATCAGGGTATGGGAAAAATTCTTCATCACATGCTCCTTGGTCGAGAAAGGGGACTTCCCGGGTTTAGACGCGCCATCGGGCCGCGCGTTGCATCGAATTGGCGCCATGCGCGCGGGCGTGTCCCGTGCACCCATGCCGGGCAGCAAGGGACGCGCGCGGTCCCGCAGGCAAGGGGCCGCACGGCCCCGGCCAACGGCAGCCTCTGCTTGCCGTCGTCGGCAAAGGGACGGGGGCAGGGCCGCGTGTCGGGAACGCCACTGCGCCACGGCCCTTCAGCATCTTGTTGACAAGCTTCCGGGACGACTCTAGTATCCATAGACCGTTCGATTAACAACCTATTGTTCGATAATCGCACAAACTATCGTAATACACGGAGACCCCATGAAGAACACCATCTGCAGCGCCGTCGCGCTGATGTGCGGCCTGGCCGCCGCGTCGATCGCCACCCCCTCCCGGGCCCAGACCGCGGTCCAGGTCTACGGTATCGTCGACAGCGGCATCGCGCACCTGACCAATACCAACAGCGCGGGCGACTCGGTCACCAAGATCCCCTCGCTCACCAGCTCCTTCCCGTCGCGCATCGGCTTGCGTGGCACCGAGGATCTGGGCAATGGCCTGCAGGCTTTCTTCGTGCTGGAAAACGGTCTCGCGCTCGATACCGGCGTGGCCCAGCAGGGCGGCCGCATCTTCGGCCGCAATGCCAATGTCGGCCTGAAAGGCGCGTGGGGCACGCTGACCCTGGGCCGCCAGCAGAACATGACCTATATCTCGGGCCTGAAGACCGACGTGCTGGGACCGAACCTGTTCGCCATCGGCAGCATCGATCCCTACCTGCCGAACGCGCGCAGCGACAATGCGATCGGTTACCTGGGCAACTTCAAAGGCGTCGTGCTGGGCGCGACCTACAGCTTCGGGCGCGACGCGTCCGCCGCCGGCGGTCCGGCCGCCACCAATTGCGCCGGCGAAGTGGGTGGCAATTCGAAGGCCTGCCGCCAGGTTACCGGCCTGATCGGTTACGAGACCCGGAATTGGGGCGTGAACACGTCCTGGGACCAGCTGCGCGGCAATACCGGCGCCGCCGGCGGCCTGACCAGCAGCATCCACACCGACGTGCGCCGCACCGTCAACGGCTACCTGATGCTGGGCACGACCAAGCTGGGGGCCGGCGTGATCGTGCGCGAGACCAACGCCAATCCGGCGACCGGCTTGTCGAAGTCGAACCTGTTTTATGCCGGCGCCAGCCATCCCTTCGGCTCCTTCGTGCTCGACGCCCAGGTCGCGCGGCGCGACACGAAGAATTCGGGCAACGACGTCGACCTGCTGGTGGCGCGCCTGAGCTATGCGCTGTCGAAGCGGACATTCGTGTACGGCGCGGTGGGCCGCATGGACAACGACGGCGTGTCGGCGGTGGCGCTCGATGCGGGCGGCACGGTGGGCGCGGGCCTTGCCCAGAACGGCGCGATGCTGGGCCTGCGCCACCACTTCTGATGGCGACGGGGCGCCAGGGCGAAATGTCCCCGCCTACGGCAGCAGCACCGACAGTTCCTGCGCGCCGCGCTGCAGGATGGGCAGGAACTCCTGGCGCATGCGCGCCTGGCTGACGCGGCTGGCCTGGGCGCCGACGTTGAGCGCGGCCAGCACTCGGCCGGAGGCGCCGCGCACCGGCACCGCGATCGAGCGCAGGCCCAGTTCCAGCTCTTCGTCGTTGATCGCATAACCGTCCCGGCGCACCTGCGCCAGGATCTCGCGCAGGCGCTTCTGGCTGGTCACCGTCTTGTCGGTCATGGGTTTGAGCTTGACCTTGGCGAAATAGGCGTCCAGCGCGTCCGGATCCAGGTGCGCCAGCATCACCCGTCCCAGCGACGTGCAGTAGGCCGGCAAACGGCTGCCGGTATTCAAGGTCACCGACATCACGCGCGAGGCCGCCGAGCGCGCCACGTAGAGCACCTCGCGATCTTCCAGCACCGCCAGCGAGCACGATTCGCCGAGATCGCCGCTGATGGCATTCAGGTAGGGCTGGCTGGAGACGGTCAGCGGCGTCGACGACAGGTAGGAGTAGCCGAGGGTCAGCACCTTCGGGCGCAGCGAAAAATTGTTCAGCTCCGCGTCCACATAGCCGAGTTGCTGGAGCGTATACAGGCAGCGGCGCACGGCGGCGCGCGGGATGCCGGTCTTCTGGCTGATCTGGGCGATGGTCTGCGGCTTGCGCGAATCGCTGAAGGCCTGCACGACGGCGAGGCCGCGCGCCAGCGAAGTCATGAAGCTGGGGTCGGTCAGGGCATCGATTTGCTCGGCGATCGTCGGTTCGCGTTCTTCGGCATTGCCGGCCCCGTCGGCTCCCGCCGAGACGGCCGCTTGCTTGGTCAAATTGGTCATGGCGCGATTTTAAAGCAGGGGAGCACGCTTCGATCGGTCTTTTTTCTTGACCTGTGGGTCGGCATGCTACTACACTAGGTTGGGCGGTAATCAATCATTAGTTCGATTATCGAACATTGGCTATCAAATTTCAAGTGCGTCATGCGGCGCGCGCAAGGATGGGAGACATGATCGATAAAACCTATGAATCACTGGAGCGTGCCGTCGCCGACGTGCACGACGGCGCCACCGTCATGATCGGCGGCTTCGGCAATGCCGGCATGCCGGCCCAACTGATCGACGCGCTGATCGCGCAGGGGGCGCGCGAGCTCACGATCGTCAACAACAATGCCGGCAACGGCGACTCGGGCCTGGCCGCCTTGCTCGCCGCCAGGCGGGTGCGCAAGATCATCTGCTCCTTCCCGAGGCAAAGCGACTCGCACCATTTCGACGCCCTGTACCGCGCCGGCGAGATCGAGCTGGAACTGACGCCGCAAGGCAACCTGGCCGAGCGCATCCGCGCCGCCGGCGCCGGCATCGGCGGCTTCTTCACGCCCACCGGCTACGGCACCCTGCTGGCCGAGGGCAAGGAGACGCGCCTGATCGACGGCCGCCATTACGTGCTAGAGTCGCCGATCCACGCCGACTTCGCGCTCATCAAGGCCTTGAAGGGCGACCGCTGGGGCAACCTCGTCTACCGTAAAACGGCGCGCAACTTCGGCCCGATCATGGCGATGGCGGCCAAGGTCACGGTCGCCCAGGTGGCCGGGATCGTCCCGCTCGGCGAACTCGATCCGGAAAACATCGTCACGCCCGGCATTTTCGTGCAGCGCGTGGTGAAGGAGACAGCATGAACCATTACACACGCGACCAGATCGCCGCGCGCGTCGCGCAAGACATTTTCGAAGGCGCCTATGTCAACCTCGGCATCGGCTTGCCGACCAAGGTGGCCAATTTCCTGCCCGCCGGCCGCGAAGTTTTCCTGCACAGCGAAAACGGCCTGCTCGGGATGGGCCCGGCGCCGGCACCGGGCGAAGAAGACGACGACTTGATCAATGCCGGCAAGCAGCCGGTCACGATCCTCACCGGCGGCGCCTATTTTCATCATGCCGACTCGTTCGCGATGATGCGCGGCGGCCACCTGGACATCTGCGTGCTCGGCGCCTTCCAGGTGTCGGAAAAGGGCGATCTCGCCAACTGGCATACCGGCGCGCCCGATGCGATTCCCGCGGTGGGCGGCGCGATGGACCTGGCGCTGGGCGCCAAGAAAGTCTTCGTGATGATGGACCACCAGACCAAGGGCGGGGAGAGCAAGATCGTCCCCGCCTGCACCTACCCGCTGACCGGCGTGGCCTGCGTCAACCGCATTTATACGGACCTGGCCGTGCTCGACGTGACCGCGGACGGCCTGCGTGTCGTCGAGATGGCGCCGGGCCTCACCTTCGACGCGCTGCAAGCCGCCACCTCCGCGCCCCTGCTGGCGCCCTGAACCCGAGAGGATGATCATGACCGATGCATTTATCTGCGACGCGATTCGCACCCCGATCGGCCGCTACGGCGGCGCCCTGAAAGACATGCGCGCCGACGACCTCGGCGCCGTGCCGCTGCGCGAACTCATGAAGCGCAATCCCGGCGTCGACTGGACGGCCGTCGATGACGTGATCTACGGCTGCGCCAACCAGGCCGGCGAGGACAACCGCAACGTCGCGCGCATGGCGTCGCTGCTGGCGGGCCTCCCGCTCGAGGTGCCGGGCACCACCGTGAACCGCCTGTGCGGCTCGGGCATGGACGCGATCGGCATCGCCGCGCGCGCCGTCAAGTCGGGCGAGACGCAACTGATGATCGCCGGCGGCGTCGAATCGATGACGCGCGCGCCCTTCGTGATGGGCAAGGCCGACAGCGCCTTTTCGCGCCAGGCGGCGATCTACGACACCACCATCGGCTGGCGCTTCCCGAACAAGCAGATGAAGCACCTGTACGGCACCGATTCGATGCCGGAGACGGCCGAGAACGTCGCCGTCGACTACCGCGTCTCGCGCGAGGACCAGGACAAGTTCGCGCTCGCGAGCCAGCAGAAGACGGCGCGCGCCCAGCGCGAAGGCCTGTTCGATGAAGAAATCGTGCCGGTCCTGATCCCGCAAAAAAAAGGCGACCACGTGGCCTTCGCGCAGGACGAGCATCCGCGCGAGACCAGCATCGAGGCGCTGGCCAGGCTCAAGGGCGTGGTCCATCCCGACGGCTCCGTCACCGCGGGCAATGCCTCGGGCGTCAATGACGGCGCCTGCGCCGTGCTGATCGCCAGCGCGGACGCCGCCAGGCAGCACGGCCTGAGGCCGCGCGCGCGCATTGTCGGCATGGCCACCGCCGGCGTGGCGCCGCGCGTGATGGGCATCGGTCCGGCGCCGGCGACGAAAAAACTGATGCGCCAGCTCGGCATGTCGCTCGACCAGATGGACATCATCGAGCTCAACGAAGCGTTCGCATCGCAAGCCCTGGCCGTGCTGCGCGAACTCGGCATTGCCGACGACGATCCGCGGGTCAACCCCTGCGGCGGCGGCATCGCGCTCGGCCATCCGCTGGGCATGAGCGGCGCCCGCCTGGTGACGACGGCCATGGTCCAGCTGCACCGCAGCGGCGGGCGCTACGCGCTGTGCACGATGTGCATCGGGGTCGGACAGGGCATCGCGATGGTGATCGAACGCGTGTGAGCCGCAGCGCGATAACAGCGAGCACGAGCCAGGCAATGAGCCAGTACCAGCGACATGCGGGGCCGCGATGGGCGGGAATGCGATGGGCGACTTGATCGGCAACTTCGTCGGCGTCCTCTTCGACGGCATCGCCTACGGCAGCCTGCTCTTTCTCATCAGCGTCGGCCTCTCGGTCACGATGGGGATGATGAACTTCATTAACCTCGCGCATGGCGCCTTTGCGATGGTCGGCGGCTATGTCTGCGTCACCTTGCTCGGCGCGCTGGGCTGGCCTTTCCTGGCCACGCTGCCGCTGGCCTTCCTGGCCGCGGCCGTCGCCGGCCTGGTGCTGGAACGCGCCCTTTACCGCCGGCTCCATCAGGCGACCCACCTCGACCAGGTACTGTTCTCGATCGGCCTGACCTTCATGGCCGTGGCCGGCGCCACCTTCCTGTTCGGTCCGACCCAGCAGCCGGTACAGCTACCGGACTGGCTGCGCGGCCAGGTCCGGGTGCTGGGGCTGGACCTCGGCTCCTACCGCCTGTTCCTGATCGGTGTCGTCGTGCTGGTCACGCTCGGCCTGCACCTGCTGATCGAGCGCACCCGCTTCGGCGCCCGGATCCGCGCCTCGGTCGACAACCCGACCGCCGCCGCGGGCCTGGGCATCGACGTCGGCCGCGTCTTCTCGCTGACCTTCGCGCTCGGTTCCGGCCTGGCCGGCCTGGGCGGCGGTCTCGGCATCGACGTGCTCGGCCTGGATCCGGGCTTCCCCTTGAAATACATGGTCTACTTCCTGCTCGTCGTCGCCGTCGGCGGCGCCGGTTCGATCAAGGGGCCGCTGATCGCGGCGCTGATCCTCGGCGTATTCGACGTGGCCGGCAAATACTATCTGCCGGAAGTGGGCGCCTTCGTCATCTACACGCTGATGGTCGTCCTGCTGGTCCTGTTCCCATACGGTTTGGTGCGCAGGAAAGCATGAGCGCCTTTTCCACCCCCACCTTGAAGGACGAGAGCGCCGGCGCGCCGGCGGCCGGAGCGGCAACCGGCATGCACGAATCGATGCCGCGCCTGCCGAACGACCGCTGGAAGCGTCTCGAGATCGTGTTCTGGCTGCTGCCGGTCGCCGCCTATTTCCTGTTCCCGGATTACCTGGTCCTGATCAGCCAGGTCATGATCATCGGCCTGTTCGCCCTGTCGCTCGACCTGATCCTGGGCTATGCCGGCATCGTCTCGCTCGGCCATGCGGCATTCTTCGGCCTGGGCGCCTACACCGCCGGCCTGCTGTCGGTGCATGGCTGGGGCGAGCCCGTCTCGGGGCTGTTCGCGGGCGCCATCGTGGCCGGCATCGCCGGCTTCATCGCCAGTTTCCTGGTCGTGCGCGGCCAGGACCTGGCGCGCCTGATGGTCACGCTCGGTATCGGCCTGATGCTGTTCGAGGCGGCCAACCAGGCCGCCTTCGTCACCGGCGGCGTCGACGGCCTGTCGGGCATGGTAATGGGGAACCTGTTCGGCACCTTCGAGTTCGACCTGCATGGCAAGACCGCCTTCTGGTACAGCCTCGGGGTGCTGTTCATCCTGTTCGTGTTCATGCGCCGCCTGGTCAACTCGCCTTTCGGCCTGTCGCTGCGCGGCATCCGCGACGGCGGACGGCGCATGCCGGCCATCGGCGCGGACGTCGGGCGCCGCCTGAGGGCGATCTTCACCATCGGCGCGGCGATCGCCGGCGTGGCCGGCGCGCTGCTGGCGCAGACCACCCAGTTCGTGGGCCTGGACGTCCTCGGCTTCCCGCGCTCGGCCGAACTCCTGGTCATGCTGGTGCTGGGCGGTACCGGGCGCCTGTACGGGGCGCTGGTCGGCGCGGCGGTCTACATGGTGGCCCGGGACCAGGTTTCGGGTCTCGATCCGGCCTACTGGCAGTTCTACATCGGCCTGTTCCTGGTGCTGATCGTGCTGTTCGCGCGCGGCGGCATCATGGGCGGCGCGGAAAGGATCTTCCACCGCTTCTCCAGGCGCAGGGGGCCGGCATGACCGATACCCTGCGTACCGAAGCGCTGTCGAAACGGTGGGGCGCGTTCCAGGCCAATACCGGCCTGTCCCTCACGTTCGAGCCGGGCGCGCGCCACGCGCTGATCGGCCCGAACGGGGCCGGCAAGACCACCTTCATCGACCTGCTGACCGGCGCCTGCGCTCCCACCGGCGGCAAGGTATTCCTGGGCGCAGACGACATCACCGGCCTGCCGCAACATGAGCGCGTGAAACGCGGCATGACGCGCACCTTCCAGATCAACACCCTGTTCGCGGGCATGACCGTGCTCGAGTCGGTGGTGCTGGCGATCTGCGAGCGGCGCGGCCTGCATGCGACCTGGTGGAAAACGGTCGAGAACCATGACGAGGTCGTGGCCGAGGCGCTGGACTTGCTCGCCACCCTGAAGCTGGCGAACGACGCCCATGCCATCACGCGCAGCATGGCCTACGGCAAGCAGCGCCTGGTCGAGATCGCACTGGCGCTGGCCACGAAACCGAAGATCCTGCTGCTGGACGAACCGTCGGCCGGCATTCCCGCGGCCGAGAGCACGGCATTGTTCGAGGTGATCGCCGCACTGCCGCGCGACGTGACGGTGGTCTTCATCGAGCACGACATGGGCCTGGTATTTCGCTTCGCCGAGCGCATCACGGTGCTGGTGGGCGGCAAGGTGCTCGCCGAAGGGACGCCGGCCGCCATCGCCGCCGATCCGCGCGTCAGGGAAGTATACCTGGGCGAGGCCGAACATGGCTGAATTGCTGGCATTGGACGCGGTCAGCGCCGGCTACGGCGAATCGACCGTGCTGGAAGACGTCGGCTTCGCCATGAACGAGGGCGACAGCCTGGCCCTGCTGGGCCGCAACGGCGCCGGCAAGACCAGCCTGCTGCTCACCCTGATGGGCCTGACGCGCCTGCACAAGGGATCGATCCGCTGGGGCGGTCTCGATCTCGCGCGCATGCCGACCCACCAGCGCGCGCGTTCGGGCCTGGGCTGGGTGCCGCAGGAACGGCACATGTTCCCCTCGCTGACGGTGGAAGAACACCTGACGGTGGTGGCGCGCCCGGGGCCGTGGACGCTGGCGGGCATCTATCGGACCTTCCCGCGCCTGCACGAGCGGCGCGCGAACCTGGGCAACGCGCTCTCGGGCGGCGAGCAGCAGATGCTGGCCATCGCGCGCGCCTTGATGACCAATCCGCGCATCCTGCTGCTCGACGAGCCGATGGAAGGGCTGGCGCCGATCATCGTGCAGGAACTGGTGCGCATCATTCGGCGCCTCGGCGCCGACGAAGGCCTGTCGGTGATCGTCGTCGAGCAGCATGCGCGGCTCGCCTTGTCGCTGGCCGCGCGCGCGATCGTCCTGGACCGCGGGCGCATCGTGCACGACTCGGACAGCGCCAGTTTGCTGGCCGATCGCGAGAAGCTCGACCGGCTCGTATCGCCGGCTTGACCCATGCCACGGCGCAGTCGCGTGCCAACCCTTAGCCGGCGCAGGTCCGAAAGCCCACGAACATGTCGTCCCGCCAGGGACCGTAGAAGTTGCGGAAATGCGCAGAGCGCAGCCGCTCCGGCGTCGCGAACGACGCTCCGCGCAAGCTCTGGCAGTGGCCGAAGGATGGCTGCGAGTACTCGCGGTAGCGGTCGGCCGCGAAGCCGGGGTAGGGCAGGAAGGGCGACGCAGTCCATTCCCACAACTGGCCCCAGGCGAATCCTGGCGCGCCCGCGGCGGCCGCGTATTCCCATTCTTCTTCCAGCGGCAGGCGCCGGCCAGCCCAGTTGCAATAGGCCTGGGCCTCGTACAGGCTCACGTGGCGTACCGGCTCGGCGGGGTCGAGCGCGGCCAGGCGGCCGAAGCGCACCGTGCGCCAGTCACTTTCCGTCCCGTCCCGGCGCCAGTAGCGCGGTGCCGAACGTCCGCTTTCCATCAGCCATGCGCGCCCGGCCTCGCTCCAGTACTGCGGTTTCCGGTAGCCGCCCGCGTCCACGAAGCCGCGATAGGCCGCATTCGACACCAGGCCGGCGTCGATCGCGAACGGGGCGAGGCGGCAGGGCGCCGCCTGCCGCTCGTTGTCGAACACGAAGCCGCGCGACTGCGCGCCGCCGAGAAGGAATGCAGCGCCGGCGAAGGCGATCTCGCCGCAAGTGCGCGCCGCCGGCGCGGCGGCGCCAGGCGCTGGCGCCGCCGCGCCCAGCGTCTGCAAGGTGTAGAGCAGGGCTTCTCGGTGCATGTCTTCGTGCGCCAGCACCAGGCGGTAGGGGTAGAGCGCCGCATCGTCACCGGGCGTGCGCGCCAGGCGCTCGCCGATCCGGTCCAGCACGTCGCGGCAATAGCGCTTGACCGCGTCGGGCGCGGGCAGGTCGAGCGACCAGCGCGTGTCGTGGGCGACCTGGTTCGAATCGAACCATTCGTCGGCGCGCGCCAGCAGCGAGGGCCGGGCGGCGTCGCCCGGCCGGCTGCTGCGCGCTTCGCGCAGCACGAACCATTCGGCGAACCAGGCGATATGCCCGAGTTCCCACAGCGGCGGGTTCAGGATGGCAAGGCGCGGCACCCGCGCCGCCTGGTCGTGGCCGGCGGCGGCGAGGGCGTCGAACAAGACCAGCGTATGCTGCCGCGCATCGCGCAGTGAGGCATCGAGCGCGGCCGGCTCCATCCGGCGAAACGATGTTGTGTCTTCGGTCATACGGCCATTGTACGATCTTGGCCTCGCCTGGATAGCAGTCTGGCCACTTTTATTGGAGCGCGCGTGCAAGCGGTACCAGCAAGCGGTACCGATCGGCACGCGCGCCCGGCGCGATGGGCTACCATTGGCATGACTCCAACCATCTCGTGGACCAGCCATGGCAAGTACCGCACTCTTTCCCGCATTCCGCGCACGCGACATCGAGGTCGCGCCCGGCGTTTCCATCCATGCGATCGTCGGCGGCAGTGGCCCGCCGCTGCTGCTGCTGCACGGCCACCCGCAGACCCACGCGATCTGGCACCGCGTCGCGCCCGCCTTGTGCGAGCGTTTCACGGTGGTCGCCTGCGACCTGCGCGGCTATGGCGACTCGTCCAAGCCGCCCGGCGACGCCGAACACACGCAGTACAGCAAGCGCGCGATGGCGGCCGACATGCTCGCCGTCATGCGGTCGCTGGGCTTCGCGCGCTTTCGCGTGCTGGCCCACGACCGCGGCGCGCGCGTGGCGCACCGGCTGGCCGCGGATCACCCGCAGGCGGTCGAGCGCATGGTCCTGCTCGACATCGCGCCCACGGTAGCGATGTACGCCCAGACCACCGAACAGTTCGCGCGCGCCTACTGGCACTGGTTCTTCCTGATCCAGCCGTCGCCGCTGCCGGAGCGCCTGATCGAAGCCGACCCGGCGGCGTACATCCGCGACGTCATGGGGAGCAGGAGCGGGGGCCTGGCCCCCTTCGATCCGCGCGCGCTCGGCGAATACGCCCGCTGCCTGGCGCTGCCGGGCGCCGCGCACGGCCTGTGCGAGGACTACCGGGCCGCGGCCGGCATCGACCTCGAGCACGACCGCGCGGACATCGCCGCCGGGCGCCGCTTGCCGATGCCCGTGCTGGTGCTGTGGGGCGCGCAGGGCGTCGTGCATGCCTGCTTCGACCCGCTACGCGAATGGCGCCAGGTGGCCGATCGGGTCGAGGGCGAAACGCTGCCTTGCGGGCACTACGTTCCGGAAGAAGCGCCCGAGCAGTTGCTGGCGCGGGCCATGCCTTTCCTGCTGGAAGCGGACGCCTGATCGCGCGCCTGTCGGGCCTGCCGAGCCGCCGCCAGGTCACGCCAGCTCATAGCGTGCCCGGTAGGGCTGGAACCCGACCCGGCGCTTGAAGTCCCGCAGTCCCGGCTGCGCGCCGAGAAACGTGTCGTACATGAAGTAATCGACCTCGCGCTCCTCGATCAGGCGGCAAATGATTTTCAGGAGCAGCAGGTACATGATGCCGTCCTGGTTTTTATAGCCCATCAGCTGGTCGGTAGCGACAAAGTTGCCGTAGCGGCCCATGCTGCAATACGCCACCAGGCGCCCGGCGGCATCGAAGACGCCATTGCATTCGACATGCGCCGCGTTGTCGAACGCGTTTTTCTTGATCCGGTAATGCGGGTCCATCGGCCGGCCCTGGCGCTGTTCGCAGGAGGTGTGGATGGCGTGGATCTCGTCGATGTGGTCGTTGCGGTCGATGCTGCGCAGCTGATAGCCGCGGGCGGCGGCCTTGCGGCTCTGCGGGCCGGCGTGGCCGCTGCGCCGCACGCTGTGCAGGTAGCCGCCCGGGTGGCCGCCGAAAGCGGCCAGGTCGATCAGGGCGATGCCCAGCGTCTTGTTGCGAATGACTTTATAGCGCGGGTGGGGACGGGTGAACAGATCGTGGGCGCGGCGGATGCCTTCGGGATTGCGCCCCTGCTCGAAGCGCAGCCTGGCCACGGGCAGGCGCGTCAATTGCAGCGCCAGGCCTGCGACATTCATTACCCTTGCAAGTAAATCGGGCGTTTCCATGAGCCCTCCTCATGAATACCGTGGAGTGGACCGTGCCCGCCGGGCCGGGTGTCGGCCTCCGACGCGAGGCGGCAATCACCGCTTGACGCCGCTTGAAGGCGCCTGTGTCGAATGGCGCACCGGCGGCGTACGTTTTATGGATATCCCTGTCAGGTCAGAGTCGCAAACAACTGATCAGTTCCGGCGTGACAGATGATCTTGCGCAAACGGGAGAGTGGGAGCGGTGGCGTCAGGGCCAGGAGCAAGAGGGGAAATGCCGCCGGGCACAGCGCGTGCCCGGCGCGTGACAATCAGAACGACATCGGCATCCTTACCATCAGGCTGACGTCCGGCGTATCGCGGGTCAGGCCGGCGCCGACGGCCACGCTGAGCGTCTTCTTGTCGCTCAGGCGGTAGGAATAGCCGATCAGCAGGGTGCCGAGCTGCGTGCGGACCGAACCCGGCACCGTGCGTCCGTCCTGCTTGGTGCGCGCGACCGAGTTGTGGTCGTAGCCGACGCTGAAGGAGGCCTTGTCGTTCAGGGCCAGGCCCATGCCGAAATTAAAGCCGATCACGGCGCCCGGCGCGACTTTGCCGAGCCGTTCCTTCTCGCCGCCCAGCACCGTGCGCGCGACCTCGCGCTTGAAGTTGTGCAGGTAGCTGAAGCTGCCGAAGAACACGGCCGGGTCGGACGGGAACAGCCAGGTCAGGCTCGGCTGCAGCGAATAGAAGCCGGAACCGGTCGGCAGGGTCAAGGGCAGGCCGCTGCCGGTGACGTTCTCGCCGATGCAGCGGCGCTGGCAGTCGGTGGTCACTTCGAACGGGTCTTTCCCGGTACGCGACTTGAAGCGCAGGCCGCCGATGAAGTAAGGCTTGTCGACGCCCCCATCGTTGAGCTGGTAGCGCGCCGCCAGTTCGACGTCGCCGATGGCGCGGCCGCTGGTTTCGAAGGCGCGCTCGACTGCCGTGCCGGTGAACACTTCGCGGCTGACGGTGGCGTCGCTGCGGTAGACATAGGGCAGCTTGGCCTCGACCTCGATCCGGTTGGACAGGCCCGTGCGCAGCGTCGCGGTGGCGGTGGTGGTGTTGCGCTTGACCTCGCGCACGTCGATCAGGCCGATGAGCAGGGCGGGAATGACGGTATAGCCGACCAGGGCCACGCGATTGCTCGACGAATAACCGTACTGGATGGCCGGTTCGAACACGTACTTGCCGCGCTGCGTCAGCACGCCCGGCTGCTCGAAGATCGGCGCGACTTCGCGGGTGCGGCTGTCGCTGGCCGGTGCGCGGCCGACGGCGGCCGTGCCGGCCGCGGCGGCGGGCGCCGGCGCGCCGGCAGGGTTGCCCGCCGGTACCGCCGGCGCGGCCGGCTGTTGCCCGCCGGCGCCGGTGCCGCGGGCGGCGTCGAGGATCTCGTGCGGGACGGTGCCACCGGCCAGCATGGGCGGGGTCCGGATGGCCGGCGCCGGTGGCGCCGCGGCGGCGCGTACGGTGCGTGTCTCGCGCTCGAGTTCCTCGATGCGCAGGCGCTGCGCATCGAGCTGCTGGCGCATCGCCTTGACCTGTTCCACCAGTTCCGCGACGGATTGCGCCCGCGCCGGCAAGGCGCAACACGTTGCGCCGACGGCAAGCGCGCCAACACATAGCGCCGAAATCTTCTGCATGCGTCTCTCCAGTGTGTGCGCCGTCAGCGGGGTGCGACGGCGGTTGACAAGGCATCGTTCAGGCTCGTTCCAAAATTTAGCGCGCGTAACATCCCGGCTGTATTCACGGTGGCGTTGATCGACGTCTGGTGCTTGATCATCTGGTCGTTGAGGCTGTTCTGGATGACGGTGCCGCCCAGCAGGTTGGCCGCATTGCCTGCCATCGTGCGCACGTCGCCGTTCTGGATCAGGCGCAGTTCGCCGACCGCCTCGCGCGAGAGCGCCGCTTCGCCGCGGGCCAGCTTGCCGATGTCGCCGAGCTGCATTTCCGTGCGTTCGACCACGTTGCCGTTGATCGTCACCATGCGTTCGAGGCCGAGCTTGACGACGACGCCGTCGGCCGTCAGGAAGCCGCCGCGCGCCGCGTCGAGCGTGGCGCTGTCGACCGCGTTGGCGGCGTCGAAGGCCGGCGGCGCGGCCGCGGCCCGTCCCGCCAGCGACAGCAACAGCAGCAGGGGAAGCGTGGAGCGCATCGTGTGTCCTTAAAAATCTATCCGGTTAGGAAGTGAGTCGTTGCCGACGCGCGTGACGGGCGGGTGCTGCGTTGCCCGTCGTTGCGGCCTGCTCGCGCCTTGCTCCCGCTTGCCATGCATCGCCATCGCCTTCCTTCTTCCTGCCGGGGTGGGTTCTAAAAATCGCCGGGGCCGAATTTCGGCAGGCCGTAGGTGGTCTCCTGCGCGCGGCTCGCACCTTCACCGAGCGGCGCGCGTGGGGCATTGCGCCAGTCGGCGGCCAGGTTGAAGCCTGGTTGCACCGGTCCCTCGTGGATCACGAACAGGATCCGGTTGGCCCAGAGCGCCTCGAAGCGCGCGCGCGGCATGAGGCGCGTGCCGCGCGACGGGTCGCCGAGCAGGATGCGCCCGTCCTCGGCGCCCTTGACCACGACGAAATGGTGATAGCCGTTGTCGGCAATGAGCACGATGGCCGGCAGCTTCGCTTCAATCAGTTTGTCGAGCGGCAGCTGGAAGCCGTTGGCGGTAAAGCCGCGCTGCTTCAGGAAACGCTGCATGTCGAGCAGCGAGAAGCCCTCGCGCCGGATCTTTTGCTGGTCGCCGGTGGCGAACATTTCCTGGAAGGCGGCCTGTTCGCTCACGGGGGTGCCGTAGTGATGGGTCAGCAGCGTGGCCAGCGCGGCCGAGCCGCAGCTGAAGTCGTACTGCTGGCGCAGCGTGGCCTGAAAGCGCAAATCCTTCATGCTCTTGACCGGCATCGCGCCGACGCGCATCCCGCTCGGCAGCGACAGCTCGGCGGCTTCCGGATTCATCGCTGCGCCCGGGCCGAGCAACAGGGCGAGGCTGCAAGCAAGAGTACGCGGCTTCATTGGAACTGCAGGTTGATGACCGTGGCGTTCTGGATCAGCACGTTGGCGCCGCTGTTCTGGATCACCACCGGGATGCCCGACATGCTGGCGAACGAGCCGGCGTCGATCGTGTTCGATCCGGTCTGGACGTTGAAGGCGCTGTTGTTCGCCACGTCGCCGTTGAGCTTGGTGTCGTTGGTGACGGTGTCGGCGCGGCCCCGCTCATGGGCGAGCTTGTGGAGATCGACCGCGCGGGCGGTGGCGCCGCCGATGGAAACGGTGTCGCCGGTACCGGCTGCAACAGCCGGCAAGGCCTGGACGGCCCGCTCGGCGCCGTCGATGGCAGGCGGCGCGATCTGGCTGGCGTCCAGCCGGACCGGTTCGCCTGCGCAGGCCGGCGCGGCCAGGATGGTGGCGAGCGCCAGCGCGCAGCCCTGGGGTAATTGACTTAGTGCGAAAATCTTGTTCATCGTATCTCCCTGGATCCGGAAAACTGCCGCGCCGGGAAGGGCGCGGCAGTCCGTTCTGACGCTGTCCCCGTTCGGCTCACGGGCCGACGGACAGATTGCTCTGGACGTTGACGCTCTGCTGGATCAGGGACGAGAAGCCGTTGTTCTGGCTGACCACCATCACACCGGCGGCCGATTGACCGACGCTGGTCATGGCGTTCGACATGTCGAAGGCGCCGGCGTTGACGGTGTTGGTGCCTCCCGCGCCGCCGGTCGCCGCGCCGCCGGCGCCGCCGGTGCCGGTGCCCGCGGTATTGGTGCCGCTGGCGCCGCCCGTGCCGCCGGTGCCGTTGCCGCCCGAGCCGCCCGCGCCGCCGGTGCCGGCCGTCGCCGTACCCGAGGTCGCCGCGCCGCTAGTGGCGCTGCCCGTGGTGGCCGCGCCGCCGAATGCGCCTGCACCGCCCGTGTTCGATGCCACGCCGGTCGAGCCGCCCGCGCCGCCCGCGCCGGCAGCCGCGCCGGCACCGCCGGTGCTGGTGCCCGCCGTCGCCGCGCCGCCGGCGCCGCCG
>NZ_JBHSMS010000022.1:0-18005 GCF_042656795.1 Massilia jejuensis
GTAGTGTGGAAACTCCAGTTTGGCACTTACGTGCCCTCAGGGGGAGGAGGAGTCCATCCCATTGCTTTGGGTCGATAGCGGACGTACGCTGGTCCAGTCAGGGCACTAACATGGCGTCCGTGTTCGTAGACGAACTGATGCCATGGCCCGTGCACTTCTTCCCGAAGACCTGTGGTTGCTAGTAGCAGCTCATCTTCCGACTCATCGCCCATCGCCGAAAGGCGGCCGCCCGCGCATCGATGATCGCGCGGCCCTGACCGGAATCCTGTTTGTTCTCAAGACTGGAATACCGTGGGAGTACTTGCCGCGCGAACTCGGCTGCGGCAGTGGAATGACATGCTGGCGTCGCCTTCACGAATGGATGCTAGCCGGCGTTTGGCAGCGTATCCACGAGGCGATTCTTCGACGGCTTCGAGAGCACGACCAGATCATGTGGGATCGAGCTTGCGTTGACGCTGCAAGCGTACCGGCACCTGCCGGGGGCGAGCACACAGGCCGAAACCCAACCGATCGCGGCAAACTCGGAAGCAAACACCATTTGCTGGTCGATGAGCGTGGGCTTCCACTGGTAGCTCAGATGTCGGGCGCCCAAGTACACGACTCGCGTTTCCTCATCCCATTGGTAGAGTCGATCCCGGCAGTGAAAGGGTTGGCTGGCCGTGCCCGCCAACGTCCAGGTAAGTTACATGCTGACCGAGCGTACGCTTCGAGAGCCCATCGGGCGTGGCTGCGCAGTCGCGGCATCGCCGCTCGTATCGCGCGCTACGGTGTAGAGTCGCGCGAAAGGCTTGGACGGTGGCGTTGGGTCGTCGAGCGAACCTTGGGTTGGCTACACCGCTTCCGCAGATTGCGCATCCGGTACGAGCGGCGAGCAGACATCCATCAGGCGTTCCTGTCGCTTGCCTGCTCGCTCATCTGTTGGCGGTATGTCGAGAGGTTTTGTTAGGCGCTCTAAAGCGAGACTGGGCCGACGTGCCCGCCTCGTACGAGAGCTCAAAGTACATTAGACATAAAACCCGTTGCACGCCTCCCGCCGCTCGACTCAATGTGCTCATAGATCGGCAAATTGGCTCAGCTTTTTACTCTTGATAAAATATGTTATCAAGAGTAAAAACGCATGTAAGTAGGGCTCGGCCGGACTGCGTTGGGCCGTTAGGAAAACTGGTGAGCAGGCGCTAAAGTCGTGACAGCAGAATGGCGGTATCCATTCATACCGGAGCGTCACGATGAAGCAGCAACGAAAGCATGTTCTTGAATTCTTCCAGAAAGATCCCTGGCCAGTACGGTTGGTTGTGCTGGCGATGTGGCTGACCTTTTTACTGGTCCTGGCGGGTTTGCTCTCGGGCCTGCCCGACAAATTGAAATGGCTGGCATTTTTAATAAAAGGGCTCCTTTGACATCGTCATTGCCAATCCACCCTGCCAAGGTTTCGCTCACGGAGGCGTGGTTTAACCAACGACGTCGCCCAGGGTGAAGGAGCCGCTAGGCCGCTTATTGGGAGACGCGACACTTATTGGGCGACAGGCCGGCACAAGCCCCTCTCTTTACGCCACGATGCAAGCACCAGTAACGCCCCATCGCGAGCCATGAAAAAACAGCCCCTGGACTACTTCCCGAACGATCCTTGGCCGATCCGCCTAGCGGTGCTCCTGATCGACCGCCTGACCTGGCCGGCCTTCGTCGCCGCGGCAGCACCTATATTGATGAAAGTTTTGCAATGGCCACCGACCTGACCACCACAACCCGCCCGCCGGGTGCCAGTCTGACAACCGCCGACTTCCACCAATTGGCAAAGGCGCCGCCGCTGCTGACCTGGTTCGCCAACATCGATAATCCGCAGACGAGGCGCGCCTACCAGAATGACGTCAAGGAATTCATGGCGTTCGCCGGCATCGAGGATCCGCACGCGTTTCGCCATGTCGGCCGTGGCCACGTACTGGCTTGGCGCCGCGACCTTGAGCAGCGCGCGCTGGGCGGCGCGACCATCCGCCGCAAGCTATCGGCGCTGTCGTCGCTGTTCGATGCTCTGTGCGAGTCCAACGCCGTCCAGGGCAACCCGGTCGACGGCGTGAAGCGGCCGAAGGTGGCCAGCCAGGAAGGCTCAACGCCCGCGATCGGCGATGACCAGGCGCGGGCACTGCTGGCGGCGCCGAACGGCGCGACCCTGAAAGGCTTGCGCGATCGCGCGATTCTTGCCACCCTGCTCTACCACGGGCTCCGCCGCGCCGAGCTATGCGCGCTGCACTTGGTCGACCTGCAGGAACGACGCGGCGTCCGCCATCTGCGCGTGCAGGGCAAAGGCAGCAAAGTCCGTTACGTGCCGCTGCATCCGGCAGCGGCCGGCGCAATCGCGGCTTACCTCACGATGGCTGGCCGCAGTGACGACAAGGCGGCGCCGCTGTTCCAGCCCGTCAGCAACAATTCCCGCGGCGCCGGCAAGCCGATAACACCTGACGGCGTCTATCGCGTGCTGGAGAGGTACGCCGGCATGGTCGGCATCGACGTCGACGGTTTTGGTCCACATGCGCTGCGCGCGACGGCGATCACCAACGCGCTCGAAAACGATGCGGATATCGGGCGCGTCCAGGACTGGGTCGGGCATGCAAACATCGCCACCACGCGCATGTACGACCGTCGCCAGCCGCGGGTCGAGGCGAGCCCGACATTCAAGGTCACCTATTGAACGTCGACTAGCTTTGGGCCGTCGGCAATGCGCCGGCGCCATAATGTAGTGAGTGTTCGGGCAGCAATACGGAAAGGTGTATTGTGGCGGCGTAACATGAGCGCAGCTTCCTGCATGCCGATTTCAGGCAAGAGGATGACAGCCAGGTCGATTACCATCGAAGCAGTTTGATTTGTCCTCGCGTCCATCTGGGAGACGATAACTGGATCGCGTCACAACGGCATGCGAACACACAAACGCAACGAAGTCGCCCACGCCCTAAGGCAGCCGCGGCCGTCGAAGGCTGCAGCAATTAGCAGATGGCCGAACGACTTCTACGACCCTATGCAACCATACACAAGGGTGGGCGATCGCCGCTCCTACGCCCTCCTGACCAATCAGGGACGCCTTGTTTATCTACTTGCGCCCACAGACAGAGCGTCCTGCAGGCCGCTCTCAAACAGGCCCAGAGTTGTCGCCGGCGAACACTTTGCTGACGGGGGCCGCTCTTGCGCCCAGAAGCCCAGATTTAAAAGATGACCTTTCAAACCATGGTCTCATTCGACTTTCGCGCGCGAAAGTGTCGGACTGTCGCCGGTGCCGTCATAGTTCATCATAGACCCAGCTCGGGCCCAGAACGGTCGCGATGCCGCTCCCTTGCGGGCTCCTGAGTTCGCTCATGAACCTGCACACGGTCGAGTGAAAGGTTGTGCCCGATATCGATCGCCGTCGTTTTCTGGGGAGGCTTGCCAGCGTTCTCGAGCATCTTGTCGTATGCCTCCTCGGTCGTGACGATTTCGGTGTTTTGCTTGGCCCGGGAGGCTGCCACGTAGCTTGCCTCACGATTCAGCCAGTGCGCGCCTTTCTCGCTCACAAGAAAAATCTCGCGGTGCGTGGTCACGCCCTGCTCCTTATGGGAGGTATGAGCATAGGCGTGGTCGACGTATCGCAGCTGTTGGTTCGACATCTGGGTTTCTCTCCCATCCTGCCAAAGTACGCGGGCCCCCTGCCCATCAATCTCCGTAATCACGCCTCGGGTGCCATTTGCCACGCGCGTCGGATCTTTGAGGCGGCCGATATTCGCCCTGGCTTCGATCGCGTCTCCGACAGCGTAGTGGCGCTCCTCCATGCGGGCGAAGCTGAACCGTGTGTGCTTTGACGGATCGAGCTCGACTGTCTTCCCATTCTCGCGGCGCAGGACTAGCCGGTTGTTGTTGAGGTCATAATCCACGACCGTCAGCATCTCCTCACGGGCAATTCCAAGGCTTCTGTAGTCACGTAGTGCCGTCAGCCGGTCGACGCTCTCGTTTGCCAGCGAGGCGACGTGCTGGTACTGCTGCTCGGTAAGTTTCGGATCGTCGAGGTGCTCTTTCCTATGCTCCGGCCCGGTGATGACGCCTTCTTTGCGTAGGGCCCCACGCACCGCCTGATTCGTCTCCTTGCGGTCGTGATTGGTGACCGTGACTACGCCGATCTTCGGTTCGGTGATTCCTTCGCTCAGCAACTGCTGCCGGTTTTCGATGTAGCGGGCGGCCGCCGTCCCGTACAAGTCGTTGTTGATAGTAGTGTCGAGCGATTGCAGGGCAGCTGCAAATCTGCCCTGCTTCATTTCGGCGATCGCTTTCTTCTGCTGTTCTGTAGCGTTATCGAAGCGGCGCGTCTCCTCGATTTTCGACAGGTTGATGCCGCCCTCTTGAGTCTGTAGAAACGCCCGGCCAGCCGAAACCGATCCGTGCTGCTTGGTGTCCCCCTGCAGGACGACACGCGCGCCCATGTCGCGCGCGATCTCCGATATCCGCGCAGAGTCCTTTGCACCTGTCATCGACGATTCGTCCATTACGAGAAGGAACCTCTTGCCCTCCGCATTCCCGGTCGCCAGTAAATTCTCGATCTGTGCAGTTTTGGCCAGGTAGGAGCGCAGTTGTCCCCTTTCCTGCACGTTCTGCTCCCGGTGCTCTGCGCGCGCCGCCCTGGCTTCCCCTCGGTCGACGGCTTCGTAGCTCGCAAGGCTTCGCCCCAGTGTTTCCTGAACGGTACCGACGGCGCGCGTAGCGCGCGCTCGGAACCGGTCCGCGAACCGTTCAGTGCTCTGCGGCGCGTCGGCGCCGGCGAGGCGGGCCTGGCCGGCATCCTGAAGCTTCACCCCCAGAGTATTTAACGGGTGCCACGTACCGGTGCGCGACTTGAGCACCTCGCCGCTCTTCGAGTCAAAAACGTAGCGGCCTGGCGTGAAACCGCCCGCCTCCAGGTCCAGGTCTCGCTTGGCCACCCTTTTGACTTGTGGAATAGTCCCCGGCGTGTGGGCGAAGTTGACTTCAAGCTGTCGCAGCTCGGCCTGCAGCATCCTGATACGCTCATCTCTTTCCGTCAAGAATGCCGCGACGGTTTGGCTCTGGATCCCGGTCGCTTTCTCGAGCTCGCGCGCACCCGTGGTCGATGTCGCAATGCCGCGCGTCTCCCATCCACGCTCGCGGGCTACTTCCTGAACGAACTCAAGCGCGGCCGTCTTGCCGGTGCCGGCATCCCCCTGTATTCCTTGAAACTTGTCGGGATGCATTAGGACGTTGCGAGCCGCATTCACCTGCTCGACCGAGAGCTTGAATGAAGTACCGACCTCGGCCGTCTTCCTGGCTTCAAAGCGGACGAGGAGCTGGTCGAACTCCTCTTTCGTTTGCACGACGGCTACGCCCTTGCCTTTTCCCTTCCGAATGCTGTCCTGAAGCGTCAGCTCGTTCGCGATCGCCGTCGACGTCGTCAACCTCGATGTCCCAGGGCCCGCCCGGTCGACCAGGGAGCGGTCTTCCTTGCGGTCATCAATCGCCTGCTTAACGGCCTGGATGCCGGCGCCGCCGCTGAAGAACACGGATTCTGACTCTAGCTGCGATACGGCAAACGCCTGTTCGCGCTCAGACAAGTGCTTCATGGCCCGGGTAACGCCCTCCCTGGCCAGGGTCTCTTCGGGCACCATCTGCGGTCCTGCACGCTTGGCGTTCTCGACGATCCCCGACAGATCGAGTCCCACCTCACGGGCTTTCTCGCTCCAGATCTCGCGCAAGTAGTCACGATCATGGTCGGTCTTCCGCGCGCGCGTATCAAGCACCGCGGTCTGGCGCGCCTGGTGCGATGCCCCGTCCGGATCGATGCCCCGTGCCAGGAGCGCTTCGCGCATCTGTTGGCTCCGCTGGCTGAAAGCTTCCAGCTGCGCGCCCTCTACGCCGCGTATATCGAAGTCGACGCCATTGTCGCGGTATACGATCTCGTACCCGGCTTCACGCAGATTGCGAGCTAGCTCTGCCTTGTAGATCGTGTCCGCCTGGGTGCGAATCTGGAACAGCTCATCGTTGGTCAGGCTTCGCCACTTTTGCGCGTCCTCGTCGTATGTGATGGCGACTACAACATTGTGATTGTGCAGTTGGGGGTCGTTCGCGCGGCTGGTCTCATGCTGCACAGTCGCATATAAAAGGTTGCCAGTCGCCTTCGCCAAGTTCTTCCCATTCTCATCCTTTATCCGCGCCTGTGCGCCATGCTCCTGCAACCAATTCATGGCCGTTCGGTTCGCTTCGATATGAGCCTGCACCACCCTCTCGTCGCCGCCGACCAGGCCGACGATCGAAACACTTTTCGGGGCTGAAATCGTGAAGTCGTATCCTAACCGTCGTCCATCCCCCTTTGAGTTCGCAGACAGGTCCTGCACCTCGCCGGTGGCGGGATTGGTGACTTCGCCATCCAGAAACTTGACGAACTGCTCTTTTGTCACCTCCTCACCCGCGATGCCGAGGATCTCGGCTCCCTTCCCATGCCAGGTCAGGGTTGCTTGCTCGTTTACGTAATAGTTGTCGGCCCGGTCGTGCGCGGGACCGTCCTCCTTCAAGGCATTGTCGTGATAGCGCGCGGCGTGAACGCTGCTCGTGAGCTTGTGAAGTCCGATCATGGCCGCTCCCCGTAGAAGGCCTGTACGGTGAAGCTCCGCTCGCTTGCCCTCGGTTGCAGGAGAAGCTCGATCCGTTCGTGCCCAAACTGACTGTCGTGAGTATAGTCAGCCGGCGAAAACAGGACTTGCCGAATAGGCCGCCCGTCGGCGCCCACCATCACCACTGCGATGTTCGGAAAATCGTTCGCGTCCCCGAGGTTGATCAGATCGAAGGAAACCGGAATACCGATGGACGACGGGGAGCCGGAACGAAGCGCACCGACTCGGAGGAAGGTCGCATCATTCCGTTCTGGGCGCAGGACTAGTTTTCCATGCGTTCCCGGAAGCCACTTGCGCTTGATCGCAGCGTCATTACCTGCAAAGCTGTCCAAAGCGGTATCGGCGATCTCAGTGCGAAACACATAAATTCCGAGCGCCATGAAGACAGCACAAAGGACCAGCATGTTGATAGCGCGTTTAACCAGCGAGGATTCGGTCGCAAGCATGTCAAAGCCCAAGGTCAAGATCACGGTTGGCGTTCGGTGTAGCGACTTCGGTGGACGACGACGTCATTGATACGTCGATCACTTCCGCCGCGGTTTGCTGCTCGTTCGTTTGCTGCTTCTCTCGCTCCTGCTCCTCCTTTTTCTTGCGCTCTGCTTCGGCCCGCGCAAGCTCCGCCTCCCTTCGCACGCCATCGAAAGCACTTTCGCCGCTTGGTAGCGTCGGTCGACTAATTTGAAACCGCTCGTCGCGTGGGGGATTTTCCTGGCGTGGAGCGAACGACGCTATCCGCGCCGGCAAGAATCCGAACCGCGGGCGCAGCCATGAAGAATAATCGACGCGCGCGATCGGGTAGTTGCCCGCGAACTTCAGAAAACCGGTGCAAATGTCCAGTTGGCCGAACGTGGCAGGCATGACTGCCCACTTCTCCTGCTCATTGATGACCAGACCGGCGCCGTCACGCTGCTCGACCACGGCAACCGCCTGGTTCTGCGAAATCGTCTCGGTCTCGACCTTGCCGAAGCGCTTTGCTGCGCGCTCCTTGGCTTCCGCGTCGTTCAGGGCTAACTGCAGTAGGGTGTTAAACCCGTTCATGGTCGATTCGGCGCGATCCTTGCCGATTGAGGTGACGAATTGGCTGTCGTTCTGTGTCCCTGCCAGCACGCAGACGCCATATTTCCGCAACGTCGCCAGTTGCTCTTCGATCTTGATATCGCCAAGCGTGTGCACCTCGTCCAGGAGGAACCAATACCGATCGTAGTGCACGACTTCCTGCCGCGCTGCGATCGACGAGAACGCGACCTGCAGGATCAAGCGGTACAACGGGGCAAACATCGCCTTCGTGTCGTCGCTTCCAAAAATGAAGAGGCGGGCATCGTCCGGCCGATCAAGGAATTCCGCTATTGACCAAGCGCCTTCGTTCACAGCCGCGATGCCATCGAGGTAAATCGAGATTGAGCTGATCACGCCCTGCCGCTGACTCTTCGAATCTCCCCCAATAGCAGAGCTTGCGACAGATTTCTGGATTAAGTGCTCCATTTCGATGTCCGGCATCTCCAGGATCGCACGCGCCATATCCTTGGTGTTCACCGCTCCCCGTTCAGTGAGGCGCAGCAGGATCACCGAAAAGAGCGCGCGGGCGGCGTCCTCGAAGAAGCTGTTCGCCCCGACGGCGCCGGCCGCCGACTTCGGCGGCAGAAATGCCTGGGCCAGGGTGTTCGCGTCATACCTGTTGTGCATCTCTTTAAAGATCGACCACGGTAGTGACCCCTTGAATGCCGGATTGAAAAACATATCCTTTCCCGGGCGGAAGTACGCACGGAAGAACTCGCCGCTCTGGTCGTAGATTACGCATTTCCGTTTTTTAGCAAACACCTGTTGCATGAAGTCGTGGATGGCCATCGACTTGCCGCTGCCTTGCGACCCGACCGCAAGAATCCCTCGCATCGGCGCGTCCTTGGGAAGAGGTACATCGGCCAAACGGTAGTCAGACCCGCCGCGCTGACGCACCAGGCGACTAAGCTCGGACGGCTCGACGATGTCGCTTGCACCACGGATACGGCGATTCGCTTGTTGCTGCCGTCCTCGCAAGACGAACAGCTGCCAAACACCGAGATAACCCACGGCCGCGGCACCCACTGCGATCCAGAACGTGCGCGTCAGCGCACGCGCAGGCGCCCATCCTTCCCCCAGCACCGTAGGGAGATCTTTCGCTGCGATGTACTGGATAAAAGGGCCGCTTCCAGTATCCACGCTGACAATCCTGCGGACACCCGCCGCGTCACGCATCCTCCATTTTCGGTGCACCGTCTCATCGACGACAAGCCGCGTCACCGCAAGTTTTGCGACGTCGTACTCCTGAGGCGTGGAGGCAGAAATCCAATACGCGAGCGGTGTCACGAACATCGGCAGCGCTCCGAAGAACAGGCACTTCTTCGCCGCCTGAATAGTCAGCTTGATCCGGGTCGAGACGCTCGCCTGACCTACGCCGGCGTTAGTAGCGGCGATGTTACGCGCCATGGTTCGCCTCCTTGTCTCCGACAGCAATTAAGTGTCCGCAGCCGTCGTGATCGACGACGGTGCCGAGCCTGTTAATGAGCTTGAAGTTTGCAACCTCCGGGGGTAAAAGGTCGGCCAGCGTATCCGCCTTCGCCCCGTAGCTGTCCCGCCAGCCGCCGTCGGGCGCCACGGCGAAGTCTCGAAAGAGCGAGCTGCCATCACCAAAGAGGATTTGAAGATCGGCGCCCACTGTTCGGCTTTCGCTGGCGGTGACGATCTCGCTCAAGATGACCTGGCAGGATGGAAGACGTTCAAGGGCGTACAGCGACTCGACGACCATGTACCGACCTGCAGGCAGCTCCGCCAGAGCGTTCTGGCTCTCAAAGTCAGGAAGATCAATGATCATGGCCAACCTTCACGTTCGCGGGCTTGGAGGCAGAAACGGCAGCAATACGGGCACCCTTGCCCAGTGCCTCGAAGACCGTTTTGCGGTACGTCGCCGTGAGACGTTCCTTGTACGCTTCTGCCGATTCGTCAGGATTCTGGCGCAGCGCGAGCACGCTTTGCTCAACATCGAGATGCATGACCGCCCCAATCATTTCCTGCAGCTTTTTCAGGTGTTCCAGGATGGCGAGCTGCGTCTGCATGACCTGTTCGGAGTACGAGTCGTAGCGGGCCAGGCCATCACGGACAAAGGTCCTGAGAAGCTGGGATTGGTCTTGTCCGCGGCGCTTCATCTCGGCTTGAAAAGCTTCATGGAGCTCATGGTCAAGGCGGGTTCCAACGGGGATGCTCTTCATCGGGGACTCCGAAAAGTCAATTTAAATTAAATATTATACTTTCGGCCACGTGTGGGCAATTGAAAACAATGTAACGCGCTGATTTAGCGCAGGTCTTGTCGGTCAAGACGTTTTGCAGTCGGGTTGGAGGTTAAAGTGTTAACAGCTTTTCCGCTTTAAGATCAAGCAGTTAGCGGCAAATCGGGGCCTGCACGTTACGTGCGTAATGTGTGTGCCTCTTCGTAGGGGTGTGGGGGGTCCTCCCCCCACACGTTCGTCATCCGCGGACGCGGTCCGGTCCACCGGATAGCGTCCGCCGTTTAAAACCTCCGCAGGCGGGACGGGAACCGGCCCGCCTGCGCTGGAGTCGTTCAAATCTTGGCCGAGGGCAACGAGGCCAAATCGTCCACCTCCGCACGGGCTGGCGATAGCCGGACCGTGCGCTGGACAGCGCGGCCGAATCCACCCGCGGCGCATCCCTCCCTTGCCTGGTTACGCTTCGGGATCAGCAGCGACAGCGCGCCCGGGTCGGGCCACCTGGTCGGTTTCGCCCCGATCCGCCGCCGGCGCGCCACCAGCCTGGAACTGGCCGGAGGCGTCAGGGCGCGCAGCGTCACCGCGCCCTGGTCGGGCTAACTGGTCGGTTTCGCCTTGAGCGGGCGCAGGCGCGCAACCATCCCGGAGCTGGCCGTAGGCGTCGGTGCGCGCAGCGACACCGCGCCCGGGCCGGGACCACCTGGCCGGCTTTGCCTCGGTCCGGCGCAGGCGCGTAACCAGCCCGGAGCTGGCCGTAGGCGTCGGGGCGCGCAGCGTCACCGCGCCCGGGTCCGGGCACCTGGTCGATTTCGCCTCGATCCGGCGCAGGCGCACCACCAGCCATGGAACTGCCAAGAAGCGTCGGTGCGCGCAGCGTCACCGCGCCCGGGTCCGGGCGCCTGGTCGATTTCGCCTTGATCCGGCGCAGGCGCGCCACCAGCCAGGCGCTGGCCAGAGGCGTCGGTGCGCGCAGCGACACCGCGCCCGGGTCAGAGCATCCGGTCGATTTTGCCTTGATCGGGCGCGGGCCCGCCACCAGCCAGGCGCTGGCCAGAGGCGTCGGTGCGCGCAGCGTCACCGCGCCCGGGTCGGAACCACCTGGCCGGCTTCGCCTCGGTCTGCCGTCGGCGCACCACCAGCCAGGAACCGGCCAGAGGCGTCGGTGCGCGCAGCGTCACCGCGCCCGGGTCAGGGCATCCGGTCGGTTTTGCCTTGATCGGGCGCGGGCCCGCCACCAGCCCGGCGCTGGCCAGAGGCGTCGGTGCGCGCAGCGTCACCGCGCCCGGGTCGGACCACCTGGCCGGCTTCGCCTCGATCGGGAGCCGGCGCACCACCAGCCCGGAGTTGGCCAGAGGCATCGGTGCGCGCAGCGTCACCGCGCCCGGGTCGAGACCACCTGGCCGGCTTCGCCTCGGTCTGCCGTCGGCGCACCACCAGCCAGGAACCGGCCAGAGGCGTCGGTGCGCGCAGCGTCACCGCGCCCGGGTCAGGGCATCCGGTCGGTTTTGCCTTGATCGGGCGCGGGCCCGCCACCAGCCAGGCGCTGGCCAGAGGCGTCGGTGCGCGCAGCGTCACCGCGCCCGGGTCGGGACCACCTGGCAGGCATGCCGTATATCCGCCGCAGGCGCGCCACGACCCGGACCTGGCCGGAGGCGTCGGTGCGCGTAGCGTCACCGCGCCGGTTCGAGGCCAGCTGGCCGGCACCGGGATTCCGCGACAATCAGGGAAGTGGCATGGAAGGCAAGCGGAGCGCGCAGCGCCGCAGGCGCGGAGGCGTCAGGGATGGAAGCCCGAAGGGGCGAGACCGCGCAGCGGGCTCGATGCGAAGCACGAGAGCCCGCTCCCGAAGGGAGACGCCCACGCATTGGCACCGCGGCGGCGCCAACCGCGAAACGCCGACACGGACGGGAAGCGAGGTATTGATATCAGGCTGTACACAAGCGGCACTGATGTGATTAGAATTAAAAGCACGCCGAGGTGAATTTCACCGATCGGCACAACCAACCAGTGAGGCCAAACGATGAGCGCAGCAACGCAAGGCACGCAAGGGAAGAAAGGAAAATCACTCGACGAAGAGATCGCAGCGGCCCAGGAACGGCTGACCAAGCTCATGAACCAGAAGCGGGAAAAAGAGCGCAAGGACCTGGAGCGGAATCAGAAGGCAATTACCACCTTCCTCCGGACCGAGAAGCTTGACATGGTTCCGGTGGACAGGTGGACCGAAGCGCTACCGGCACTGCGCAGACTGTTGAAGGTCGAGGAAGTGAAAGGGTCGCGCGCGGCGGTGCAGGAAAGTGGCGCGGCGAAGGACAGTTCGAAAAAAGCGCCTGAACCAGCGAAAGCGTCCGATCCGGCGCCGCTCGAGTCAGTTGCCTAACTGTTTGGTTGGGCAGATCCGGGCCCGGCCAGCATCTTGCGCTGGGCCCAGGAAAACAGGGATTGCTGTTGCGAGGCCGTGAGACCCTCCATCAGCACGTAGCGCACGAAATCGCAGACAGCCTCGCGCAGCTCGAGCGGCAACAGGCGCGCACTTGCGAGCGAGGTAACGAAATCAGGGTGCGAGCTCGCCAACACAATTTCCAGCAGAAGCATCGCTTCTTCAGTCGCGCCGTGGGCGTCGACGTGGTCGACGAGTCGGGCCGCGCTAAGCGGCAATTCGGGCTGGCTGGGCATGAGTTCCTGTGGGTGTCGCGTTCTTGGGTGCCCGCAATAGTACCGGAAACGCGGCAAGGTGAGGAACGGCGCCGGCGCAAGCCGGCGCCGCGCGTTTATAAATCCAGCGTGGATGAACGCTCGGCGCAAACCTGGCGCCAGATGCGCTCCCGGACCGGGGCGAACTCCGCCTCGAGACGGGCAAGTCGCCGCGCCTGTTCCCCACTTTCGACATCGACCATGGATGCGAAATAGGTGGCGGTGCACGGACCGGCCCAGGTGCGCCACTTTTGCCGGATCCGCATGCGTATTTCTTCCGGCTGCGCGAAGTAGGCAGCACGCGCTCGGCGCCACACGTCCGCCAGGAACTGGCGCCGATCGGACTCCCATCGCGTGGCATGCTCTTCCCGGCGTTTGATCTCTTGGTCTAATGGCCGCTGCTCGGCGGCGACGTGGTCCGCGAACAGCGGGTAGCGCGCCTGTTCTTTGGCCAGCTTGCGCGCATATGCGGCCCGTTGGCGATCTGTCAGGGGACGGGGGCCGTATCGTTGTTGGCGTTCAAAACGCATGGCGTTCCTCCAGAAAATCCAGGGGAACTTGTACAAACGGGCGCAACACGGGGCAATGTACCTTCATGACTTCACCTCGAAGATAGGTCGGCGGCGATTCTCGTTTGCTGCAGGGTCAACAGGCCGGCCAGGCGGCAGCGCGGGCGGGCAAGCAAGCGCAGCGCGCAGCGCCGTTAGGCGCGGAGGGCGCCGTCGACCGGACAGGTCGACGGCGGCGCCTCTGGCATTTCGCCTGGGCGCCGTGGGGCTCAAATCAGGCCATGCTCGGCAAACGAATAGCTTTCGGCGCCGGCGACGATGATGTGATCCAAAATCCGCATTTCCACCAACTGGAGCGCATCGGAAAGCGACTTCGTTACCATCCGATCCGCTTCGCTGGGTTCGGTCACGCCGCTGGGGTGGTTGTGGAATACGATGCAGCTGGCCGCGTTCAGCTGCAATCCCGCCTTGACCACTTCGCGAGGGGAAACGCTTACGTGCGTGAGTGTCCCGGTAAACAGCACGTCGCGCTTGATGATGCGATTCTTTACGTCAAGCCAGATGACCCCGAAGTGTTCCCTTTCTGCTTCGCCATACGCAAGCATCAGATGCTGCCTGACGACCGCTGGGCAGTCGCAGCGTTCGTAGCTAGCGCGGTATGTCCGGCGGCGGAGTATGTTCATCGCTTCTGCGATGACTGCATTTTCCTGCTGGCGGCGATCAGTCAGATTTGCTACGGCGCCGCTGTCGCGGCAGCTGAGGGTAGTCACATCGGTCATGTTGTCCTCCGGTCAGTTGATGGATTTATTATACGTCAAAAACTATTGACCGTCAATAGCACAAATGTTGTGTTTTCGCTCTTGCGCGCAGCGCCGTAATACCGGAGCCTGGAGCCCTCGGGCCGGGTGTCGGGGCCGGAACAGGCCCTGACGGTGTTGCCTGCTCGCTTGAGCAGCCAAGGACCAGCGGAGCACAGGCCCGCCCCGGAGTGACACCGTGTACCTCTCGCCTCGGAGGCACGGTCGCATGGCTGCGGGCGCCGTCATGGACGCCCCGGAGGCCGCACGCGGAGCGCAGCCGAAGGCGAGCACCGAACGGGCGAGGCGCGCCTTGACGGCATAGCTCGCCGCCGTGCGATCCTGCCGGAGAGATGGGCGATAGGTGCGCGGTGGAACGGGAATGGTGCGAAAGCGGCACCGGAGTCGGGGGTTGCGTTTTCCCGTTCTTACTTTCGCTTGCGAAAGTCTGACTTCGCCAGGCGCAGCCTCTGGACGGACCGGGCGGCGCAGCTGCCCAGCCTGTCGACCAGGTCGACAGGCTGCGCGCGTAGCGCGCAGCGCCGTGAAACGTGGTGGGAAGGGATGGTGCCAGCCAGGCGCGGCGCACGGCATCGTAAGCGGGAAAGCGTGCGCCCGTCCTCGCGGCAACGGTGGCACTGGGCGACTATTGTTCTTTCCTGAAATCTTTCGACAGCGCGCCTTGGCAGCGGGCTGCTAAAGCGGGACCGGGCAACCGCTGACCCAGCGGCTACCCTCGACCTGCAGGTCCCGTGGATCGTCAGCCGCAGCTACCGATGTAGGAGCAGGATTCGCAGCGCTGGCATCCGTCGACCTTGCGCAGTGCGGGTGCGCCGCACTCGGGACACTTGCTGCCGCCTGTGACCTGGTGGTGTTGAAGATCCGGGACGCTTCCGGGTGCCTCGAAGTCGCAAGCCAGATCCTGGTTGCGTGCGGCGTATGCGCGTGCCAGGTCGGCCACAGGCACTTGCTTGCCCTCCGCATCGAGGAACCCGCGTTGAATCAGAAGGCGCTGCAGCATGAATCCGACTGCCGCCACTTCCGACTCATGGAACATCGGCGCTTGCGTACCATTCTGTTTCTTCAGGTGGCCGCAACGTACTGGCCCCTTCTCCCAGACAACCTTGCGCATGTCCTCCAGGGCTTTGGCCACGGATCCGCCTGCCCGCGCAGCAAGCGAGAGAAGACGCATCGACGCGGTGATCCACTGCTGGCTTTCGCTGCGTTGTCCAGCCGGCATGAAGAATTCGAATGGCCTTTCGATGGTGACTTCCTTGCCGCCAACGAGGCCGCTGACCGGCATGAAGCTGACCGTGAGATAGCAGGACTTGATTCCCTCCTGGGTCCCATAGGGAATCTTCGAGGTGACCGCTTCCAGAATACCGTCCGGCCGCCTGTCGAAAGGTTTGCGCAGCGGATCGTCGTCCGCAGGCACCGGGGGCGCCGTACCCTCCTCCGGCGTCACGCTGAGGACGCTCCCGAGGACAGCGTTTGGACGGTAGGTGGCCATGCCTTTCAGGCCGGCGCGCCAGGCAGCAGCGTACAGGCCCTTGAAATCGTCGTAGGGATAGTCTGCCGGCACGTTGACGGTCTTCGAGATCGCGGTATCGACGAAAGGTTGCACAGCGGTCATCATCTTGAGATGGTCTGCCGCCGACATCTGCAGCGCGGTAACGAAGTGGGCAGGCAGAGCGTCCGGGGCGACGTCGCCGCCGCGGTGGACGAACAGGCGCCAGGCGTGATCCTGCACCTCGTACTGACGCTTCGAGCCATCCGGCATCAGTTTGGTCCGCTGGTACGTCAGGGCATATACCGGTTCGATCCCGTTCGACGCGTTGTCGGCAAAGGCGAGCGTGATCGTTCCCGTCGGCGCGATCGACAGCAGGTGGGAATTGCGGATGCCGTGCGCACGGATTGCCTCTTGAAGATCGGCAGGCAGACGCCCCACGAACCGGCCATTCAGATAAGCATCTACATCGAACAGGGGGAAGGCGCCCTTCTCCCTGGCCAGCTCGATCGACGCGCGGTAGGCAGCATCCCGCATTTCACGGGCAATGGTGGACGCGAGTGCACGCCCGTCCTCTGCGTCATAGCGCAGGCCCAGCATGATCAGGGCGCTGCCCAGGCCCAGGAAACCCAAACCGATCCGGCGTTTCGCCTTTGCCTCGGCCGCCTGCTCCTCGAGCGGCCAGACGGTGGCGTCGAGGACCAGATCAAGCATGCGCACCGCGACCGGGATCACGCGGCGCATCATGTCGAAGTCGAAGGAGGCTTCCGCGCTGAAGGGATTGCGGACGAATTGTGTCAGGTTGAGGGAACCGAGGTCACAGCAGCCGTATGCCGGCAGGGGCTGTTCCCCGCAAGGGTTGGTGGCGCTCAGCTTTTCGGCGTACCACAGGTTGTTCTCGGCGTTCATCCGGTCAACGAACAGAACGCCTGGCTCGGCGTGGTCGTACGTCGAATGCATGACCTTGTCCCACAGCTCGCGCGCCTGCACCTGGCGATAGACCCACAGGCCATCGGCCCGCTTGGAGGCGCCGGCCGCAATGAGTTCCTCACCGGGCTCCGCTTTGTGCACCAGGTCGAAGGTCCCGCCCCGCTCGACTGCCTCCATGAATTCGTCGGTGACGCCGATCGAGAGATTGAAACAGCTGAGTTCGCCGCCGTCCTTGGCGGCAATGAACCGCTCGATATCGGGATGGCTGATCCGCAGGACGCCCATCTGTGCGCCGCGCCGCGCACCCGCCGATTCTACGGTCCTGCACGAAGCATCGAAAAGAGCGAGGTACGGGACTGGTCCGGATGCACGCGACCCCGTTCCTTTCACTACGCTACCGGCAGGCCGGATCGCTGAAAAGTCATAGCCGACACCGCCGCCGCGACGCATGGTCTCGGCCGACTGTGCGAGGGCCGTGTAAATGCCTGGGAGACCGTCTTCAATTCCCGTAACGGAATCGCCGACGGGTTGCACGAAACAGTTAATGAGCGTGGCATTCGTGTCCAGGCCCACAGCCGAGTTAATACGTCCGCCGGGAATAAATCCGTGTTCTTGGGCCCACATGAACTGTTCTGCGAAATGACTGCGCTGCGATTCCGGTTCCCACCGGGCCAGTGCTTCGGCAACCCGCCGCCGCACTTCAAACACGCTTTGCTCGTTCCCCTTCGCGTATTTTTCGATAAGCACGTCGTTTGAAACTTCCTGCGGCATCATGGAATTGATCAGCCCTTCGCTTGCGTTCATATAGCCCCCACAAAATCAAAAGATCAGGAATAGGAAATGCCGCCGCCGTTATGCAATCGCTTTCGAGAGGGCGACATATTTAAATGGTTAAAACTATTTTATCGAAACGTGAGCGGGATAATATTGAGCTTTCTCCCTCGGTGCGCATCCATTATTAAACTGGTCCGGTTTTATCAAGACTAATACTGCGTTGCCGATAAAATCCTCGTTGCTTGGCTTTCCGTGTTTATGCCCGAGTCAAGCGAAACCCGGGCAGAACAACAATAATTAACGATGAATACGGAGTGAAGAGAGTTTCAATGGTCGGTATAGCTGACGTCCCCGACAACCTTTCCATTTGCGATCATGTCCGCGCTGGCGTAAATGAACGGCGTCACATCCGGGCCGTCAGGGTCTGGTGCGTGGCGGCCTTGCGCTCCGACCGTCACCGGGTAGAGCTGGCCGTCCTCATCGCAATACAGGAACTCCGGGATGGGCTCGCCGTCCAGGTCCTGTTCGTCGTAAGCCTGGCTGACGCGCCTTTCGGTCGTCGGGCAGAGTTTCTTGCTTCCGTCGTCCTGAATCTGCCGCACGAAGAACCGGGAAGACCAAAGCGCGTCGGCATCGGCGCCCATGCTGCGGATGGTCTTGCATGCCTCTTCGTAAGCTGCATTGATCCCCTTGCTGTTGCAGAGGTGTTCGATATACGCTGTATAGCTAATGGTGCCTCCTACGCTGGACGGTTGATTGACGCCGGGATGACACGACAATCATAGCATTTTAGCTATTGTCCGACAATAGATTTATTTTGCAGCATGCGCTTGCGTTTTTCATCCGGATACCGGAACCTGGAGTCCTCGGGCCGGGTGTCGGGGCCGGAACAGGCCCTGACGGTGTTG